>JANQGN010000310.1 GCA_028277295.1 Rhodospira sp. | reverse complement strand
GCAGTCCTCGGTGGCCAGGCGACGCACCAGGGCGCCGCCCACCATGCCGCGATGCCCGGCCACCCAGATACGCGTGCCGGCAAGGGGGAACAGAAGGGGTGGCGGCGTGGGCGCGTCGACGGCGGCCGTGTCGGTGAGCGTCATGGGGCGCACTCTGGGGGGCCAGGGCGCGGCCGTCAAGCGGAGGAGGGCACGATCATGTCACCAGCCCAGAACAGGGCCAGGTCATCCTGATCCAGGGCGAGGGGAGCGTGGCCATCGCCTTCATCGCGGAGCAGGACGTGGGTCGGGCCGTCGCCGTCGCCGTCTCCGTCACCAAACGCAAGGCCGTCCAGGATGGCGGTGGCGCCGTCGCGGAAGATCAGCAGGGCCGGCAGGGACCCGGACAGCGTGGGCAGCGCCGCCCAGTCCAGCCGCGCATGCCGCGCGCTCAGGCCAAGGTCGGCGGCCACGGCCAGCACCGTTCCGAGGGCGAAGCCGTCGCCGTGCACACCATGGGCCGCCGCCAGGGCCGCCCGTCCGACGGCATCCACGGCCAGCCGGCCGTGATCGGTGGCGATCAACAGCAGCCGGTCGAGGAAGCACCCATTGACCGGCGGCACCCGGGGCACGGGCGTGGGCGGCGGCGCGGTGGTCCCCATGGGCGCGGTCGGGGCAGTGGGGGGAGGGTCAGTCACCGGGCCAGGTCCGCATGTAGTCGGCGGGGTCGGGGCGGCGCTTGGGGCCCGGCGGTGTGTCGGGTCCGCGCGTCCCCACATGAATAAAGCCGACGATGGCGTCCTTGGGCGCCAGGCCCAGCGCGGTCTTGACGTGGTCGCTGTAGGCCGGTGGGCCGGTCACCCAGACAGCGCCATACCCCATGTCGGCGAAGCACGCCTGAATCACATAGGCGGCCAGACCGGCGCTGACCACCTGTTCGACCGGCGGGGTCTTGGGATGGTCCTCGCGGATCTCGGCGGCCACCACGATCAACAGGGGCGATCGCAAGGGCGCCGCGCGGCGCTTGTCCACCTCGGCGGCGCTGGCGTCCGGGCGTTCTCGGAGCAGGTCCTCAACGAACACGTCGCTGAGGCGGTGCTGTCCGTCCTCGCGCACCAGCAGGAAGCGCCAGGGGCGGATGGCGCCATGCTCGGGCACGGCCACCGCCGCCCGCAGCACGGCGTCGATCTCCTCATCCGCCGGTCCCGGGGCCACCAAGTGCTTGGCGGATGTGGACTCGCGGCCCCGCAGGCGCTCCACTAAGGTCATGGTCGACTCTCCCTCATCCACCCCTGTGTAAGCCATCACTAGAGCAAATCCCGAGCGATCTGGCACAGATCGCCCTGGACGATCTTTTGGGGACGATTTGCTTGAAAAACAAATTGTTATAGCATGTTGGGCGATTCAGAAATCACGCAACATGCTCTATGTAATCCACCGCCGTTCATGGGCGGGGCGCGGTCCCGCCGCCACCAACCGAACCCGCCGCCATCATGGTCCCACGTGTCCCGTTCCCTGCCCGCCGCATAACCCTGGCCGTGGTCCTGGTGCCGGTCCTGGCCGGGGTGCTGGGCACGCTGCTCCCCTCCATAGGGCTGATGCCAGGGCCGGCGCAAGTCCCCGCGACGGCGGCCTGGACTGGCCTTGCCGCCGCGCCAGGGCTGGGGGCGTCGGTGGCCCTGTCGCTGCGCATCGGACTGGTGTCGACCGGGCTGTCCCTGTCGCTGGCGCTGCTGATCGTCGCCGGGGCTCATGACACCGCGCTGATGCGCTGGAGCCGCCGGGCGTTGGCGCCGCTGCTGGCGGTGCCGCATGTGTCGGTGGCCCTGGGCCTGGCGTTCCTGCTGGCGCCCTCGGGCTGGATCGTGCGGCTGCTGTCGCCCTGGGCGACGGGCTGGACGCTGCCCCCGGATGTGGCGACGGCGCCCGACCCCTGGGGGCTGGCGGCGGTGGTGGCGCTTGTGCTCAAGGAGACCCCATACCTGCTTCTGATGCTGCTGGCGGCGCTGCCCCAGGTGGATGCGGACCGCGCGGTTCGGGCGGCGCGCGGGCTGGGGCATGGGCCGCTGTCGGCGTGGGGGCGGGCGGTGCTGCCCCGGGTCTGGCCGCTGATTCGCCTGCCGGTCTATGCGGTGCTCGCCTACGGGCTGTCGGTCGTGGACGTGGCCCTGGTGCTGGCCCCGGCCACGCCGCCGCCGCTGGCCGTCGCCGTGGTGCGCTGGCTGAGCGATCCCGACGTGTCGAGTCGCGCGCAAGGTGCCGCGGGCGCGGTGCTCCAGACCGGGCTGGTGATCGCCGCGATAGGCGCGTGGCGCCTGGGCGAGGCGGCCGTGGCGCGGCTGGCGCGACCCTGGGTGAGTCGCGGACCCAGCGCCACCGGACCGTGGGAGGGGCGGCTTGGCATCTGGAGCGCCCAGACGGCGGCGCTGCCGGTGGTGCTGCTGACCGCCGGGGCGGTGCTGGCCATGGCGCTGTGGAGCGTCGCCGACGCCTGGTTCTGGCCGGCCCCCTGGCCATCCGCCCTGACCCTGGAGACCTGGGCGCGTCACCTGAGCGGCGTGGCCTGGCCGCTGGGGACAACGGTGTCCGTGGGGCTGGTGGCGACCGTCCTGGCGGTTGGCCTGGCGGCGGCCCTGTTGGAGGCGGAGTGTCGCGCGACTGGGCGCGGCGGCCTGTCCGACGGCGTGATCTACCTCCCCCTTCTGGTGCCCCAGGTTGGATTTCTTTATGGGGTCACGGTGCTGGCCACCCTGGTCGGCCTCGATGGCACCTGGGCGGCGGTGACCGCGAGTCACCTGCTGTTCGTGCTGCCCTATGTCTATCTCACCCTGGCCGGCCCCTGGCGGCGGCTGGATCCCCGCTGGGGACGGGTGGCGGCCGGCCTGGGCGCTGCACCGGGGCGGGTGTTCTGGTGCGTGACCCTGCCTCTGCTGCTGCGGCCGCTGCTGTTCGCCGCCGCCGTGGGCTTCGCGGTCAGCGTCGGCCAGTATCTGCCGACCCTGTTCCTGGGCGCCGGCCTGCATCCCACCCTGACCACCGAGGCGGTGGCCCTGGCGACCGGTGGCGACCGGCGGATCATCGGTGTGCATGTGTTCCTGCAAGCCATACTGCCGCTGCTCGGCTTCGCGCTGGCGGTGGGGGTGCCGGGCTGGCTCTATCGCGACCGGCGCGGCATGCGCGCGGCGGAGGCGGGCGGATGACCCTGGCGCTGGACGGCGTGACGCTCTGGCGGGGCGGCCGGCGGCTGCTGGGGCCGCTGGACCTGACCGTTCCTGGCGGTGCGGTGGTGACGGTCATGGGGCCGAGCGGCGCCGGCAAGTCCACCCTGCTGGCGTTCGTCGCCGGCGACCTTGATCCGGCCTTCCGGGCCAAGGGGCGGGTACTGCTGGAGGGTCGCGACCTGGCCGGGCTGCCGCCGGAGCGCCGCCGCCTGGGCCTGCTGTTCCAGGATCCGCTGTTGTTCCCACATCTGTCGGTGGGCGAGAACCTAGCCTTCGGCATCCCGCGCGTGGTGCCGCGACGGGAGCGGCGGGCGCGGGTGGCGGCGGCCCTGACGGAGGCGGGCATGGATGGATTCGGTGGCCGTGACCCGGCCACCCTGTCGGGGGGGCAGGCGGCGCGGGTGGCGCTGATGCGGGTGCTGCTGGCGGAGCCACGCGCCCTGCTGCTGGACGAGCCTTTCTCCAGCCTGGACGCAACCCTGCGCGCCCGCCTGCGGGCCTTCGTGTTCGATCACATTGCCCGGCGCGGGCTGCCGACCCTGCTGGTCACCCACGACCCGGAGGACGCGCGGGGCGAGGTGGTGCGGGTGGAGACGTAGGGCGCGCCGCGCCTGTGGCCTTTCCTTACCCCGCCACCGCCCGCGGTTCCCCCAGCGCCCCGGCCTCGGCGGCCGCCGCGCGGCCGGCATCGAACGCCCGGCCGTTGAGGTCGGCCAGCTTAGGCTTGCGCACCCGGAAGCCTTCCACGATTTGCGTCCGCAGGATCTCCGGCGACAGCGGCAGGTGATCGGCCACCGCGCCCACCATGATGGTGTTGACCAGCCTCAGGTTGCCGAGGTCCTCGGCGATGGCCCGGGCGTCCAGGGCGCGCACGGCCCCCCCGCGCGCGCGCATCGCGCCAATGGGATCGTCGGGGTAATCAAACAGGCCCTGGTGGACCACCGGCGGCCGGAGATGCAGCGCGTTGACCACGGCCGCGCCCCCCGGGCGGAGCTGACCCATCCACCGCAGCGCTTCCGCCGCCTCGAAGCCCAGCAGGATGTGGGCCTCGCCGGCGGGGATCGCCGGGGCCAGCACCTTGGGCCCGAAGCGCAGATGCGAGGTCACCACGCCGCCGCGCTGGGCCATGCCGGCCACCTCGGTCTTCTTGACGTCATGGCCCTCGGCCACGGCGCCACGGGCCAGCATCTCGGCGGCGGTCA
>JANQGN010000232.1 GCA_028277295.1 Rhodospira sp. | reverse complement strand
ACCCTGCGCTGGAACAGCGTGCCCCGGATGTCCAGCGGCAGGTCGAGCCCCTGCGCCGGCCGCTCGATGAGCGCCAGCACCGCCGCCACCTGATCGGCGAAGGTCGCTTCGGCGGGCTCCAGCGTCGCCTTTGGAAACCGCGCCCGAAGATCCGCCAGCAGCGCGCCGTCATCGTCCCCGAAGGCGATCGCGCAGAGCCCCCGGTCGGTGGCCGCGACCAGCACCCGGCCAAGGTCGCTGTCGGCGACCGCGTGGCGGATCACCTCGCCCGCCCCGCCGGCTCGCCAGGCGGAGGGCGTCATGCCCAGGTGCTCGCGCGCCGCGTCGTGGGCGGCGGCCGGGCCGCCATAGCCAGCCTCGTAGACGGCGTCCGTCACACGGGCGCCCCGGCTCAGCGCCCCCTTGAGCCGCGTCGCCCGCGCCGCCTGGGCGTACCCCTTTGGGGAAACGCCCACCTGGGCCTTGAACACGCGCTGGAAATGGGCGGGGCTGAGACCGGCCTCGGCCGCCAGGTCGGTCAGGGTCGGCTCGGCCTCGTCGTGGGCCAGGCGGTGACAGGCGCGTTTCAGGCTGGCGCGCATCGCCTGGCCGGCCGGCTCGTCGGGCCGGCAGCGCTTGCAGGGCCGGTAGCCCGCCGCCCGCGCGTCGCCGGCCGTATCAAAAAAGCGGACGTTCGCCCTGGCCGGTCGGCGCGAGGGGCAGCCGGGGCGGCAGAAGATCCGGGTTGTCGTCACGCCATAGAGGAAGGGTCGTGCCGCCAGCGGTCGCCGCTCCACCACGGCACGCCACAGGTCTTCGGTCCCGTCCCGCGTCGTGACCGCCGCCATCGTCGTCATGCTCCGGCCTCCTTACGGCCCAACGCCTCCGAGAGCCATCGTCCCGGCCGCCCGTCCATCACCGCCAGCCCCAGGCCAATCAACCCCATGCCCAAGATGTGCTCCATGCCCAGGGTCTCGCCCAACACCAGGATACCCAGCAGATTGGCCGTCACCGGGATGAGGAAGGTCACCAGCAGCAGGTTGGTCGCCCCCGCCGTTCCCAGGATGCGAAAGTACAGCCCATAAGCCAAGGCTGTCGAAACCACCGCCAAAGCCACCACCGAGGCCAGGACGGCCGTACTCGGCATGGGCAGCGTCCACGGCTGGTCGACCACCAGCGCCAGGGGCACCAGCACCAGGGACGAGCCTGTCACCTGCCCGGCCGCCGTGACCATGGGCGCCACCCCCAGGCGCGCGAACCGACGCCCGAACGTGCCGGCGAAGGCATAGGACAAGGACGCCCCCAGGATGGCGACCTGCGCCAGCACCGGCGTCCCGCCAGCCAGACCCAGGACATCCCCGCCCATCAGCACCACCACACCCACGAAGCCGACCCCCACGCCGCCGACCTTGCGCGCGGACAGGCGCTCGTCCGCCAGCAGCACGCCGGCAACCACCACCGTGAACAGCGGCGTCGTGGCGTTCAGGATCGATGCCAGACCCGAAGCGATCTGGGTCTGCCCCCAGACGATGAGGCTGAACGGAATCACGTTGTTCAGCACCCCCATCACCAGGAACGCCGCCCAGATCCCGGGATCGCGCGGCACCGGCACGCCCAGCGCCCGGATGGCCAGCCACAGCACCGGCGCCGCCAGTCCCACACGGAGCGCCACGATGGTCAGCGGCGGCAAGGCGTGCACCGCCACGCCAACGAAGAAGAACGA
>JANQGN010000495.1 GCA_028277295.1 Rhodospira sp. | reverse complement strand
AGCACCCCATGAGCATGCCGCGCCGTATCCAGCGCCTCCGGACTCCGGGCTGGCGCATGCCCCCAGGCGCCGTCTACGTCGGCCGCCCGAGCCGGTGGGGCAACCCGTTCCCGATCCGGGGTGACTGGGCCGTATGGGCGGCCCCGTGCGTCGGATGCCGCGCGGACGAGGGCGGCCGCCGCAAAGCCGCTGTGCGCCACTATCGGGACTGGCTGCGCATCTTCCCTGGCGACGACGACGCGGACATGCATTACCAGGTGGGTCTCATAACCGAGCGCTATAAGTGGGGCACCTACGACTCAAACGAGATCCACATCATGTGCGGCGATATCCTGACCGTCCCACGTGCCCCCACCATCGAGGCCATCCGAGCCGAGCTGTGGGGCCGCGACCTGGTCTGCTGGTGCCCACTGGATCAGCCCTGTCACGCCGACGTCCTGTTGGAGCCGGCCAACGCGCCGGAGGTGAGGGGGTGAGTGGTGCGGATTCTCAAGCCCTCCTCACCTCGGCCGAGGCAGCCCGGCGCATCAATCCAGTGTTGACGGGCCGCCAGTTCCAGGCCCGTGCAGATGCCCTGGGCATTCCTTACTACCGCCTTGGTCGCAAGCGCCTGTACCCTGAGGGCGCAATTCAGCAGGTGTTGGAAGGGTCCATGAAATGCCCAGGCGCGGACAAGGACCCCGCCTCCGATGGCGGCGCGAACAGTGGTCCATCATGTGGACCGAGGGAGGAGGCACACGCGAGCGCCGAACAGGCCAGACAGATCGCGGCGAGGCTGAAAAAACCTTCGCGGACTGGCTCGTCTCGCGCCGCGAACGACCCACCGGCAAACGTCGTCCCGATGACACCCTCGTAACCGACCTCCTCGCCGCATACGCCGAGGAGCACGGGCCGGACCTAGAGGGCACCTCGAAAAACTCCCAAATCGACCTGTTTGGCGAACCGCAGCCCGTTGAAAAACACAGATACCGGTTCGGCCAGAAAGGGGTTTTTCGAGGTGCCCCTAGAGCATGCTGCGCGATTTCTGAATCGCCCAGCATACTCTAACAATTTGTTTTTCAAGCAAATCGTCTTCGCGATCCGGTTCGGATCGCTCGGGATTTGCTGTAGCCAGTGACGCAGCTCGCGCTACCTTGGCCTACAACATCGACGCCCTGGTGTCGTGGTGGGCCGGCAAGATGGCCCAGGACATCAACATTGAGTCCTGCAAAACCTATGCGGAAGCACGGCTGCGGGCACCCGCTAAAGCACATCGAGCGCTTGCCGTTCTCGGCGCGGCCATGAACCACGCCGTAAAGCGTGAGCGCTTGGAGTCGGCACGGCCGATGTGGCGTCCGTCTGGACAATGGCGACGAGACCGTTGGCTGACACGAGCCGAAGCTGTCCGCTTACTTCGCGCCGCCCGGAACGAACCCCAGTCCCGCGACCACCTCCCCATGTTCGTCCTGTTGGGGCTTTATGGCGGGGCGCGCCCCGGTGCCATTCTGGATCTGCGATGGGATCAGGTGGACCTGGAGCGAGGCCGGATCACCTGGAACCCAGACGGTCGACAGCAAACACAGAAGCGGCGATCCTTGATCCCAGTTCCGAAACGCCTGTTGACGATTCTGCGCATTGCGCGACGTCGGCGAAGGTGGCCGACCAGCCCCGTGGTCAACATCGACGGCCGGCCTGTCGGATCTGTGAAAAAGGCATTTGCTGCAGCCTGCGCACACGCCAGCCTGGACAATGTGACACCGCACACCTTGCGCCACACGTGCCGCCACACGTGCGGAACGTGGATGGCGCAAGCCGGCGTCAGCCTGTGGGACATCGCCGGGTACCTCGGCCATTCCATGCAGACCACAACCGAGCCTTATGCCCATCACCACCCGGACTACATGGACCGTGCGCGTGAGGCGCTCGATCGAAGGGTGTAGAAAAGATTCTGTGGAACATTCTGTGGCATGGAATCAAAAAGGGGCCGCGAGACACCTCGCAACCCCTTGATTTTATTGGTGGAGCCGCCCACAGCCGATTCGAACCAATTACTCGAAACTTTAGCCGAATGGAACACGGTTCTTGAGAACTGTGAGGCGCCGTATCGGGATTTTTCTCCGAGCTAAGCCCGGCGCCATTTTACCCGTAGTCCGCCCGGACGGGCGGCCTTTTTAAGTCATCCTGACAACCGACCAGCTATGCCGCTCCGGTCCTTTCGGACCGGAGGCGATGCCCCGTGCTTTTTCATGATCGCAATGCCAGACCAGACCAAGACAGGATCGGCTCCGTTCTCGATCCGCCTGACGCCCGAAGAGCGTCAAGCGCTGGAGAACCGCGCGGGCCGTCAGGCGCTCGGAGCCTACATCCGCGCCCGTCTGTTCGACGACAAGGGGGAGACGGGAAAGCATACCCGCGCCGCCCGGCGTCCCGCCCTCAAGGACGACAAGACCCTGGCCCGGCTCTTGGCCGAACTCGGCCGTTCCCACCTGGCCAGCAATCTGAACCAGCTTGCCAGGGCGGCCAATTCCGGATCTCTGCCCGTCACGTCAGAGACCGAACAGGCGCTCGCCGAGGCCTGCGCCGACGTGCGGGAAATCCGCGAAACGCTGTTTGTCGCTCTTGGCCTTCACGGGGACTCCGTCCCTGGGGAGCCGGAACCATGATCCTGAAGGGCAACCAGCGCGGCGGCGCGCGGCAACTGGCAGCACACCTGCTCAAAGCCGAAAACGATCATGTGGAGGTGCACGAGCTGCGCGGCTTCATGGCCAGCGATTTGACTGGCGCCCTCCGCGAGGTCGAGGCCATCGCGCGCGGGACACGCTGCCGGCAGTACATGTTTTCGCTGAGCCTGAATCCGCCCGAGACGGCCCGCGTGCCGGTGGCG
>JANQGN010000155.1 GCA_028277295.1 Rhodospira sp. | reverse complement strand
GATGTTGATGGCCAGGATGCGGTCGGCGCCCTCGGAGCCGACGCGATGCTGGATGGCGCCGGAGATGCCGGCGGCGATGTAGAGGCGCGGGCGGATGGTTTTGCCGGTCTGACCAATCTGGCGGTCGGCGCTCATCCATCCCTTCTGGATCAGCGGCCGCGAGCAGCCGTACTCGGCCCCCAGCACCTGGGCCAGATCCTTGACCAACTGAACATTCTCCGGCCGTTGCAGGCCCACGCCGCCAGCCACGACGATGTCGGCGTACGCCAGCTGCGCCTGATTGGTGTCGGCATCGGGGATGAAGTCCAGGACCTTGGTGACGATGTCCTCTTCCACCATGTCCAGGCGTTCGCGGGTGACCGGACCGGCGCGGGACCGGTCGGGCTCGGGCATGGCCATGACGCGCGGACGGACGGTGGCCATCTGCGGGCGCGCGGCCAGCGTCATGATGGTGCACAGGAGCGAGCCGCCGAAGGTCGGCCGGGTGGCGGCCAGGGCACGGCTGGTGGCCTCGATGGCCAGCTCGGTGCAGTCGGCGGTCAGGCCGGTGGTGAGCGTGGTGGCCAGGGCGCCGGCCAGATCGCGGCCCAGGGTGGTGGCGCCCAGCATGAGGATTTCCGGCTTGTGCGTGTTCACCAGGTCGGTCAGGGCCTTGGTGTAGGGATCCGTTCGGTAGTTGGTCAGCAGCGGATCCTCGACAAGGTAGACCTGGTCGGCGCCGTAATGGAAAGCCTCGGCCACGGCCTTGTCGGTGCCCTCGCCGGCCGGGCCCAGCACCACGCCGGCCACGTCGACCTTCAGGGTGTCGGCCAGCTTGCGGGCCTCGCCCAGAAGTTCCCACGACACCGAATGCACGCGTCCGTGCTCGACCTCCACAAACACCCAGACATGGCGGTAGGCCTTCAGGTGCTCGGGCAGTTCCTTACTCTTGCCTGGCCGTGCCGGGGGCTTGGCGGGAGTGTCAGCCATTGGTTTCTGTCTCCTTCTCGCGGGCGCCGGGTCAGGCCACGGATGACGCCGTCTGGCGGGCAATCACGCCGGGCAGGGCCGGGTCGGCCTCGAACAGCATATCCACGGCGGCCTTGGCGATGCCGGCGGGCGTCGTGTCGGCGGGGTCGATCATGGCCGCGCGCTCCGAGCGCGGCCGGGGCGCGAACACCTTGCTGACCTTGGTGGGCGAGCCCTTCAGGCCGCACTTGGTCACGTCCTCGATGCCGGCGTCCTTGGCGTTCCAGGTGATGATCTCGGCGCGTTCGGCCCGCAGCACGTCGGGCAGGGAGCCGCGCCGCATGACGTTGGTGCCCTCCAGCATGGTCACCAGGCAGGGCAGCTTGGTCTTCAGCACCTGTACGCCGCCCTCGGCGCGGCGGTGGGCCGTGATCTCCCCCGCGTCCCTGTCGATGGCCGGAATGGCCGAAACGTAGGTGAGCTGGTTGATCCCCATGCGCCGCGCGATGCCCGGCCCCACCTGGGCGGTGTCGCCGTCGATGGTCTGCTTGCCGGTGAACACCAGATCGATGGGTGTCTCGGCGTGGATCTTCTGGATCGCCGCCGTTAGCGCGAAGGAGGTGGCCAGGGTGTCCGCGCCGGCGAAGAAGCGATCGGTCAGCAGGATGGCGCGGTCGGCGCCATGGCCCAGGGCCTTGCGCAGCGACGTCTCGGCCATGGGCGGCCCCATGGTCAGCACGGTGACCGTGCCGCCGAGCTGGTCGCGCAGGGCCAACGCCTGTTCCAGGGCGAAGAGATCATAGGGGTTGATGATCGTGGGCACGCCCTGGCGCATGATGGTGTTGGTCACCGGATGCACCCGGATCTGGGCGCTGTCGGGCACCTGCTTGATGCACACGACCATGGTCAGGCCTTGACTCATGACTCGGACTCCAGGGTAGGGGA
>JANQGN010000113.1 GCA_028277295.1 Rhodospira sp. | reverse complement strand
GAAGACCCGATAGTAGGACAGGTCCCCCACCAGCACGACCAGCCCGTGGCCGTGCCGCCGCGCCTCGAACAGGCCCTTGCGCATCAGCGCCTTGCCGATACCCAGGCCCTTCAACTCCGGCTCGACGGCGATCGGCCCCAACAGGACGGCCGGATGGCCGGCATCGCCGACCTGTACGGGCCAGAACCGCAGGGTGCCGATGACCGTGTCATCGGGCCGCGTGGCCACGAAGCCCAGATCGGCCAGGGGGGCGATGCCCTGGCGATAGGCGTAGGAGCGCTTGGCGTGCCGGTCGGCGCCAAAGGCCCGGTCCAGCAGGGCGTCAAGGGCAGGGGTGTCCCCGGCCGCCTCGGGCCGAAGGGCATAGGGGATGGCGGACACGGGCAAGGTGGGCGGAACGAGAGCGGGGGGCATGATTCCACGGGTCCTGAACCGGAGGCGAGCAGGGAACGGTGATGCCCGCGCGCCGCGTTCGGGAGAGTCCGGTTCCCTCATCCCTTAGAGCATGGTGGGTAATCTCGGACTCACCCACAGTGCTTTAAGAGTCTGATATTGAAGCAAATCGTCGTCGCGATCCGGTTCGGATCGCTCGGGATTTGCTCTAACCCTGATGAGAACGATGGACCTTGGCGAACGCGCGGGCGGGCCGGACGCCGACGGGGTGGCCGGGGCGTCGGGCGGGCGCCGATCGTCGTCGCTCATGGTGTCGCGCGTGGCGAGATGTCCACCGAATCAGGGGCATGGGGTCCTCATTGCTGATGGCCGCCTGAGGCCACCGTCATCCCAAGGGCTTTTCTTGCCACAAAACGGCGCGCTTCGCCACATCTGAGCGTGTCCACGGGAGCGGAGGCGGACATGCGCCCCGCGCCGGGCGGCGCGGGGCGGGTGGGTGTCTCGTCTTGGGATCACTCGATGGCCGCCAGCAGCTCCGGAGCCGTGACACGCTGGCGCACCCCGTGGGCGTGGTCTTCCTCGAACACAGTGCCGGCGCACCAGGCGTGCAGCGAGCCGACATGCACCTTCGCGCAGGCCGGCCGCAGGTTCATGGAGTCACGCCGCTTCCGCCTGAGCCTTGCGACAGCATGGGCCGGCGGGGGGGTGCGGGTCGGTGTCGCGGATCATATGCATCACGCCTCGGGGGAGGCGATGGGCCATCCCCCGCATTCCCTTGTCAAGCGCCGGAAGGCGGCGGCGCACGCCGCGAATGCTGGTGCGCACCGTCTCGGATTCGGACGCCAGAAGGTACAGGGCGCCGGCCACGATCAGGAAGCCGAGGGGAATGGGCATGATCCAGACGACAACGCCCACCACCAGAAGCAGACTCCCGATGGTCAGGCGGACCACACGCAGGATGGGGCCAGAGCGGCGACGGCCACCCGTCTCCCCGGACGAGAGGTGCCGGGGCGCGTCGGGAGTCGACTGGGGGGCGGGAGCGCTCATCGGGCCTCTCTGTCCTGTTCTGGTCTGTCCTACGTTTTCATGACATAGGGGGCCGACGGCGCGCGTCAATGGGGGGCCGCCGCGTCAGGTCCTGTCCCTCGGCGCGGGGCGCGCGCCAGGGCCAGCGCGGGAATGCCGCTGACGCCCACCAGGGCCACCAGGACAAAGGCCATGCCCCAGGCCGCCGGTGTCTGATGTCCGCCGGTCAGATCCAGGGTGGCGCCGAAGGCCAGCGGCCCCAGGAAGGCGGCGCCGAACCCCAGCAGGGAGTGCACCGCCAGCATGGCGCCCCGGCGGCCGCGCGGCGCGTTGTCCACCGCGCCGGTGGTCAGGGCGGCCGAATCGAGCTGGATCAGGCCAGCGTACACCAGCGCCAGCAGCGCCACCAGCGGGTAGGGCAATGCCGCCAGCCAGCCGAAGGTCAGGGCGAGCGCCGCCGACAGCGCCATGTAGATCTGGATCGTTCCCGCGCGGCCCCGGCGCGTCGCCAGGCGGGCGCCGCCGATGCTGCAGGCCATGGCCACCAGCGCCCCCAGGGTGGCCACGCTGCCCGGTGACAGCAGGCCCCCGCCACCCCACCAGGATCCGGCCGCGGCCTCTCCGCCGGCCGCCAGCGCGAACCCCAGGAACGCCACCACCCAGGCCCGGAAGGCGAACAGCTCCCACATGTGCGCCGCGTAGCCGAGCACGTAGCCCATGGCGGCCTTGCTGGCCAGGATGGGGCGGAAGTCCAGCAGCGCGCCGGGCGCGCCCTCGGGCTGTTCGGGTGGGTGACGGCGCAGCCAGGCCAGCAGCGGCATCGCCGCCAGCGCCGCCAGGCCGCTCACCACAAAGGCCGCCTGCCACCCGGCGGCCTCGGCGACCAGTCCGGGGATCAGGTACGATCCGGCGCTGCCCAGGCTGAAGCTCGCCGTGTAGAGCGGCACGGCGCCGGCCCGACGATGTGGCGCCAGGCGGTCGACCATCATCCGCAGGCCAGGCATGTAGGTGCCGGCCAAGCCCACGCCGGCCAGGCCGCGCAGGATCAAGGCACTCCAGAACCCATCCGCCAGCCAGGCGAAGGCCAGGTTGGCGGCGCCCGCCAGCGCCGCCCCGCCCGCGAACACCCAGCGGGCATCGACGCGGTCGGTGAGCGCCACCAGCACCGGTGCCGCCAGCGCATAGCCGGCGAACACGATGCCGCCGATCCAGCCGGCCTGGGTGCTGCTGAGGTTCCAGTCGGCGATGAACCCGGGGAGCAGGGTGGCGAAGGCGAACACGCCGACCATGGTCAGCACCTCGGCCCCGCAGGCCGAGACGATGACCAGGCGCGGGCGGGGATGGGGATCGGCGGCGGGCGGCGCGGCGGGATCGGTCACGCGAGGGTGGGTCCTTCGTGGTGGTGTCACACGGAAGGATCAGGCTTACACCGCTGGGGTGTGGGCGCGCCAGGGGGAGGACAGCAGGGCGCAGGGTGATCGCATTTGAACAGCGATGCTTGATCTGTCATTGCGAGGAGCGTGAGCACCGACGCAATCCAGGGCACCTGGCACGACCTCCGCCCCTGGATTGCGTCGCCCGCGTCTTATGACGCGGGTTCGCAATGACGTGTCACGGGTATCGTCGCCAGCCATGCCGCCTATGATGTCTGGTGCGATGGTCGTTTGCTCTGGCAGGCCAAACCCTTTCGGTCCATATGCAATCACCCTTCGGCAGGGCGCGGCGGGGCTGTCCCTGGGGTATCGAGCCTGTCGTGCGCTGGCACGGTCCCGCGCGGCCCCGGTCCCGACGGCCGACCGGGCCTGGGCGCGGGTCGCCGAACACACCGGCTTCACCGTCCACGTGATGCGCCAGGCGGATCCCGGAGCCGCGACGGCCCTCACCCCCCATACTGTGTCAGGGCGTCGCGGGGATCGCCGCCACCGTTGCCGCCACCGTTGCCGCCACCGTCGCCGTTGCCGTCGCTGGCGGTGTCCACCAGGTCCATGGCCAGAAGCGCCTTCAGGTAGTTGCGGTCCCGGCCCCAGCGGGCCAGCACCGTGCGGCAGGCATCCGGCGGCATGCGGTCGTACAGGTCCATGACCATCTTGTGTTCGTCGCGCAGCACGGCGCCACTGACCGGCCGCGCCTTGCGCGAAAACAGGAAGATCACCGAGAAGTCCTCACGGGCGAAGTCCAGTGCCTTGCAGGCAATGGCCAGGCCCTCGCCGCCCGGTTCGAACAGCAGCCGGCGCACCAGGATCTCCCGCAACCCGGTGGCCTGGGCGAACAGGGTGATGAACAGCGACACCTCGCCGTTCTGAAGGGCCGCGATCATCACGTCCGGCCCCACCTTGCCGGAGTCGCGCAGCTCCTGGGCCAGGCGCTCGGCGGCCGTCGGGTGGTCGGGGGTGTCGTCGCCGTTTTTCGTGCCGCCTTCCTGGAGGGCGGCCGATTCGATCAGGGTGTCCACCTCGTCGGGGTTGAGCTTGAAGCGGTCCACGATCACCTTGCGCAAGGCCGCCGACACCCAGAGCACCATGCGCTTGGCCAGGTCGTCCGGCAGTTCGCGCCGCGACAGGATCGGCTCCCGGTAGGCGTCGACCCGCCGGGACTGCTCCACCAGGTAGCTCAGGGTGGTCCGTGACAGGCGCGCGTCCGGGTTCTTCAGCAACTCGGTGATGACGGCCTCGTTGCCGGTGTTGACCAGTTCGCTGGACACCGCCTCGCTGACCTCGCAGCGGACGGCCACGGCGAGTTGGTGTTCCAGGGTGCGGTTGTGGATCACCTCGATCAGGTCGGCGTCCTGTAACACCCGGCTCTGACTGAGGACCGGATAGGCGACATCGATCTCATCGTTGGCCAGGAACGTGAGCAAGTCGCGGGGCACGTCCGGGCGACTGGCGAAGTCGGCGGCGATGCGCCGGCGCACCGAGACCTCAATTTCCTTCAACACACGGCGCAGGATATCGGTCATCAGCGCGAATTCGCGGTCATTCAGGCTGTCCGCGTCGCGTTCGAACATGGTGGCGATGATCTGGGCGAGGGCGGTGCGCGAGGCGACGGTCTTCTTCCGCGCCAGCGCCAGCAGGTAGCCGGCGTCAACCTCGCCCGGCGGCTCCTGGTCGGTTAAGGATCCCATCGCGTCTGCTCCTGGTCCGAGACCCGACCGAGGCCCATCGGCCTCGGGTCGGGTCTTGGGCACGAACGGATATTCTCCCATGAGTATATGCCATAGCATGGCCTTTCCTAAGACAAAGGATATAGACTATTCCTGGAAAAATATACAGGCTCATTGCTTGCGGCGGCGGGGCCTTCGCGGGGACCTGGCGGGATGGGACGGGAGCGGGCGGGGAGAGCGCGCGGGCATCTGTTGAACGCGACCGCGATTGCCCCTATCGTCCGCCTTCCGACGCGGCCCATCGTGGCCCCAACCCCTGGCCTTCCGAGACATGACCGACCTGTCCCACATTCGCAACTTCGCCATCATCGCCCATATCGACCATGGGAAATCGACCCTGGCCGACCGCATGATTCAAATGTGCGGCGGGCTGGACGACCGCGAGATGAAGGAGCAGGTGCTCGACAGCATGGACATCGAGCGCGAGCGCGGCATCACCATCAAGGCCCAGACCGTGCGGCTGACCTACCAGGCGTCCGATGGCCAGACCTACGCCATCAATCTCATGGACACCCCGGGGCATGTGGACTTCTCGTATGAGGTGTCGCGCTCCCTGGCCGCCTGTGAGGGGGCGTTGCTGGTCGTGGATGCCTCCCAGGGGGTGGAGGCGCAGACCCTGGCCAACGTCTACCTGGCGCTGGACAATGACCTGGAGATCGTGCCCGTCCTCAACAAGATCGACCTGCCGGCCGCCGAGCCCGACCGCATCAAGGAGCAGATCGAGGACGTCATCGGCATCGACGCCAGCGAGGCGTTGCCCATCTCCGCCAAGACCGGCCTGGGCGTGCCCGAGGTGCTGGAGGCGCTGGTCAGGCGCCTGCCGCCGCCCCAGGGCGACGCCGGCGCCCCGCCCAAGGCGCTGCTGGTGGATAGCTGGTACGATCCCTACCTGGGCGTGGTCACCCTGGTGCGGGTCATCGACGGCACCTTCCGCAAGGGCATGCGCATGCGCATGATGCGCACCGGGGCCGTGCATCCCATCGACAAGGTGGGC
>JANQGN010000732.1 GCA_028277295.1 Rhodospira sp. | reverse complement strand
ACCCTGGCGGAGCACCCCGACGGCACGGTCATCGCCCTGGGGTCTGGCGGCTCCAACCGCATTCGCACGGCGCTCTTGCAGGTCTTGTGCAAGGTTCTGGCCCTCGGCCAGCCCCTGGTGGAGGCGGTCGCGGCCCCGCGCCTGCACATGGAGCGCGGTCACCTGGACATCGAAGGCGGCTGGGATCCGGCGACCGTCACCGCACTCACGGCCACCGTCGCCGATACCCGGGTCTGGCCGAACCGCTCTATGTTCTTCGGCGGTGTGCACACCGTTGCCTGGCACCCCGCCTCAAGGGCGGTGGAGGCCGTGGGCGACCCCCGCCGGGGCGGCGCCGCCCTGGTCGTGCCCGCCAGATAGAGCACATCCCGAGCGATCCGAACCGGATTGGCCTTACCCCGAAAAAGTGGACACCGGGTTATGCGGCGCGCAGCTTGGCCTGTTCCGGGGTGAGGTAGCCGATGGCTGAGTGCAGGCGCCGACGATTGTAGGTGCCTTCGATGTCAGAGTCTGTCCGATCACTTCATGAATCTTTACAAAGCCTTCTGATCATGAGCCGGATTGAGGCGAGCCTGAGGAAAGCGAGGGAACTGGCGGTGAGGCACTCCCAATCCTTGGCGAGCCGTCGGCGCCCTCCGAGCCAAGCAAACGTTCGTTCCACGACCCACCGCTTGGGAAGAACGACGAAGCCTTTTGCTTGATCGGAGCGTTTGACGATCTCCACGTTCACCGCGGCGATGGCCTTTTTCAAGCCGGCCTGGAATTTCTCGCCTTGATATCCTCCGTCTGCAAAGAGCCCGTCCGGAAAGTCGCGGGAACCGCAATATAGTGTGTGCCTGTGCCCGAATTGCACGCCGTATGTGGTGTTTTGCAGGGCTCTCCGGACAGACACTTATTCCTCGACGCACTACCACCGTCATGCGGGCGCTCCCGTGGAGAATCTGTGCCATAGTGCTTCCTTGCAGCTCGATGATAAGAATGCACCATAAAGTTCCGGGACTCAACACTCTGCCAAAACGCCCTTTTTCACGGACGACTATTTAACTGTCATTTCGGTTTTTTCGATAATTCTACAGCGCAGATGCGCCCATCAGCAGTGCCAACGTAACAGAATTTATCTTCAATGGCCGGCGTCGAGTAAAAACAAACTTTCCATTTATTGCGGAGATCAACAACTGATGAGGCACGCGCTCTTTCTCCGGTTTCTCCCTTGTAACGGTCGTTCATCAAATATATCTGCGCCAAAACCTTCTCTTCGTTCATATCAATTTGATAAATATACCCGTCATTTCTTGGAATAACTCCAATTCCTTCAGAATTGATCGCAAGGCCTGACCATTGTTGGAACATATCATCTCCAACCGAAATAACGCTTTGAATTTCTAACGAATTCGGCGCCACTCCTATAACAATATTGGAATACGACAAAGGCATATATAATTTATCCTTATAATAAATCATGTCCGCTCTAATATTGCCGTAGTCAAAATATGCCGGATCAGAAGTGGGTCTCCGCAAACTTAATTTTCCATCTTTTTTACCAATATCAATTATGCAAAGCGGCGGGAAATCATACGTTGTACTCCTGCAATAGGCTATTACAATAGAATCCCAATTTGATTTACCATACAAAATTTTTGGATCGCTAAACACTTCAACTGGGGAGGCGCCATACGTTGCGAAATAATCTGGCATCATAATTTTAAGCAACATCTGAAACTTAATGCCCTCAGAAAAATCTACGTTTATTAGAGTCCCATCTTCCGAAACAAGAAGAAAGTGTTTGTATTCTTTGCTTATATATAAAATATTTGATCTAAATTTGTAACCCGATTTTTCCGAATTCAAAATCTTTCCATATTCCTTTTCTACTATAAAAACTGACCCGACATTAGAAATCACAATGACGATTTCATCGAGAATTACCGGCTTACAATGAATTTGCTCGCCTAAACTAATGCAGTATTTTAATATGCCTTTTACTATATCATAGCAGAAAAAATCGCCTCCATCCGTGCCGAAATAGGCGAAGTCTTCAGATACTTCCAATTCGTTGCAGTCGCGTTCCGTTAGTAAATAATCCAGAACGGCGCCATCCTTTTTAGATAACACATATAACCCAGACTTCTCATCTCTATTATTGATGGCCTCTCCAGCAGTTCCTGTTATAATCACTTCTTTATGAATTTTTGGTTTATTTCTCCAAGAAAATATTCCGATTGCGCTCTCCCATTTTATGGATGTGTCGCCCCGAAAAGGTGGAACATATATTGAAGACCTATTGTATTGTCTGTCCTTTTTTTCTTCAAGACGAGAGCTTGCAGTTGGTATTGGTATTTTATTTTCGCCTATCTCCTCGCGAAAGGCCACCACCACAGGATCAACCCCATAATCTTCATATAGTATAAATTGTTTATCTCTAAGGGAAATAAATCCGACTTTCAAGTTTGGAACTTCAGCATTCTCGAAGACTATAGGGACAAAATATATATGGTCTTGGGGAAGGTCGTTCATTATATCTAAAGCGGTTCTGAACTCTCTTTGTATAAAACCCAACTTCGAAGAAGATCGGGGCGTGATCAATGCAACAAAAAATCGACTTGTCTTTATTTCTTCCTCAATTCTTTCCCGCCAATCTTGACCAACTTTTATCCCAAGATAATGAAAAGGCGCAGGAGGCTTATCCATCCAAGGTTGGAAGCCATGATTGTTAAACTCTAAAAAAATTTTCTGCGCAAGATTTCTATCCTCCTTCGCATAAGAGATGAAGATTTTGTGATCATTAATTCCAGAATAATGCGCAGATGAAGCGCTGCTCTCGGACATTCTTAAAACCCTCCGGCCTCATGAATTATATGATCTAGGTTCTTGCCCACTTCGGTTGTCATTGATTTCACAGGGCTGGGGAGACAAACCGCATTTTTTCGGCCCCTCCCGACGACAGAACATACGGCACATACATACTGTATCTTCGGTACTGATTGCCAAGGAACTCAACCTTAAGAATTGGGGCTGCGCCGAAAACCCGCCAATCGTCACAAAAGTGGCGGAAACCGTCGATACCGCCCATTGCATAGAACCGCTTGCCGATCTGAACGCCCTTTTAGCTCACCAGCGTCGGGGGACCAAAATTTCCTGTAAAATAAATATCCAATGCCCCCAATAATCGCAAGCGTTGTCAGCGCCCCGCCCAAGCCAGAATCCTTAACCGACATCGGAAGCATAAAAACGGTGCGTGCCAAATCATTTCGTGACGCACCGCAACACACGAAAGCGTACAAGAGAGTACTGGAGCGCATAGGAAGACAGGAATTTGACATAAGGCAAGATAAAAGAGAGCCTCCATGTGGAGGTTATGCTATTGTCTGCTCATCGTTTTTTCGGGAGGCTACAAAGGGGGCGCGGAGGGGTTGTCCAGTATTTCATTGATATTCAATGTGTTTTCAGGAGGCCCCGTCTTCGATGACGACGTCGTGCCGAAGCCGGGCAAACCCCGGTCGCGCGGCGTTTGGAACGGCCAGCATTATGCTCATCGGATGCGGGCAGTGCCTCGGAGATGTCCTAGTCGGGCTCGGTCATGTCAGCGGCGGCATTCGGGTCGCCCGTCCGCTTCACCGCGCCTGCCGGCGCGCGCCCAGTGATCCCGAGACCAAGCGCCAGAGTCTCGTTCGCGTGTATGAGGTCCACCACGTCCGTCCGACCCTGACCAGCCTGCCATCGGCTCCGGCCCCGTCAAGACCACGCCGCGCCACGCGCGGTGGCCTACGGCCAGTCTTGACCGGGCCTTCGCTCGATGGCGCGGCGGCTGGCAGGTCGGGACGGAGGGATGGTCGCGGTTCCCGGCCTGACAAAGGGATAAGCCATCGCCGACGGGCTTCCTGCGGTCCAGAAAGCGACCCCAACTTCCACGTCCAACGTCGAAGAGGCCTGTTTTTGCGGGCGGACGGGGTCACGCCCTGCACGGACCGTTACCCATGTGTTACCCAGAAACGAAAACGGCGACCCGGAGGTCGCCGTCGCGAGACGTAAGCGTCTGAAGTAATGGCGCGCCCGAGAAGATTCGAACTCCTAACCTTCTGATCCGTAGTCAGCTTAGAAACGTGTTATTTCAGTATAGGTTAGACAGTTTTCGCGCTTTGTTCCACATCAACAGAATCAATGCCTTACAGCCACGGTGTCTAGCGATTTCCTGCTGCGCTGCTGTTGCGACACGCCCGCGTCTGATCCCGCATGACCACATAGTCCGCCATCATGCCCGCCAGGGCGGAGTCCGGGGGCAGGGCCTCCAGCTCGGCCGCCGCGCGGTCCATGGTGGCCTGGTCATAGGCGACCACCGGCGGACAGACGACGGCCGGCGGATCAGAATCGACCGCCGCGCAGCCGGTCAGCAAGAGCATCACGATCACGGGGGCGATCAGCCGCCGCGTCCAGCATGCGGGATTGGGCATCTTTGGCTTTCTCCATGGCATCGGCCCGGGCCTCGGCGCGACCGGCCTGTTCGCCCGCCCCGCGAACGCTCCACAGCGCCAGCAGGGCGGCGCCGGCCGCCAGGGCGAGGCGCCCCAGCCAGCCGGCGATTGATGACAGCATGTTCATGCCGTGTCGGCCTTTTCCATCTTGCGTTTCCGCGCCAGAAGGAGGCCGATGGCCGTCACGGCCAGCAGCGCCAGCGCGCCGCCGGCCCAGGGTGCGGCACCGATCAAGGCCCGCGCGGGCGGGCTGGTGGCTGCGCCCAGCACCGCCTCGGCGTTGTCGGCCGCCGCCGTGACGAGGGCACCGGTGGCGGCCAGCAAGCCGGCGGCGCCGGTGCGTCCGGTGCTCGTCTTGTGAAGGGGGCGCGGGGCTGGCGGGGGCGCTGGCGCGATCGCGATATCGGCCATCGGGGACGGGGCCGCCCCCGCGTCCGCCGCAGGACACGACGGAGCGTCCACCGCCCACAGCGCCGCCTGGGTGCGCGGGCTGGCCATGCCGTCCACCGTCAGGCCAGCGGCGGCCTGAAAGCGCTCGATACCCGCCGCCGTGCGCAAGCCCTGGCGGCCGTCCACGGGGCCGGGGTCATACCCCAGCGCCCGCAGGCGCTGCTGTACCAGCGCCACCTTGGCGCGCCCCACCGCCGCCTCGCGGTCGGCCAAGCCATTGAAGCCGCCGTTGATGCGTTGCGTGATGGTGCGGATATCGTCCGCGTCAGCCAGGGGCGACAGGTCGCGCGTCTGCCAGTACCAGCAGGCGATCCGCAGGGACAGCACGGGCTCGGCGGCCTGCTCAGGCCGGCCCACCAGGTCGATCCCCAGGGCCTCGCCGGCCCGCCGGTAGTTGGTGCGCCCAGTCAGCATGATCAGGCCGCGCCCGCGATAGCGCCGGCCGTCGCCGTCCACCTCGGGCGTATTGCCCAGGTCGACGCGGGTGTCATACGCATCCCCGCTGGCATACTCGACCGTGGTCCGAAAGCGGTCGGACTCGTGGCTCATCTGCCCCAGCAGATGCGCGACCCGCAGCGGCGTCGTGATGCCACACCGGGCGAACACCGGGCCGGCGGTGCGGGCGATGGCGTCGATGATGGCGGCCTGACGGTCGCCGTAGCGGCCGCCCGCGACCGCATACAGCACGTCGCGAGTGACGGTGGGAACGATGTGCATCATGGCGTCTTCTCCGGGTAGTGGTGGGCAATGATCCTGGACAGGACGTCCTCCACCCCGCGCGGTCCCAACCACGAGACCACGCCGATCACCGCCAGCGCGGCATTGCCGTCCAGGCCGGCGGCCTCCGCCAGGCCAGCCCCCACCAGGGCGGAGAAGCCGGCCGTCGGCACTTCCCACACCAGGGACCACGACCACATGTGCCGGCGACCCAGATTCACCAGCCGGCGGTGATACAGCAGACGGGCCAGAAGAGCGGTGGCGATGGCACCGGCAGCGCCGGCCAGGGGCTCCCACCACGCTGGCGAGGGGGGCGGGACATCAGGCATGAGGGTCTCCTTAGACACAAAAAACCCCGCTCACGGGCGGGGCCAGAAAATACGGCATTTCTGCCGTTTTTGCTTGACTGTACGGCAGTCGTGCCGTATCCTCACAACAGGATCAACAAGGGGTGGAGGTGATGAACGCAGACCAGTTCGAACGGTGGCTACGGAAACAAGGGATCGAGGTCCAAGCAAAGAAAGGCAGCGGACACAAACTCTTGAAGAACCCAGCCAACGGAAAGCTCTCAGAGATCCCGAAGCACGGTGGCAGAAAGCAACTCGGTACGGGATTGATGGAAAAGATCAAGAAGGACCTGGGGCTCAAGTAGCCCCAGGATCCCCTGTTTCGAACGGTCACCTCCACCCCCTAGCGATGAGGACGCCGCACATGTACTGCTATCCTGTCGATCTGGTGCCGGACGACAATGACACCGTGATTGCCTCGGTACCGGATCTGCCCGGCTGTCACACCTTTGGCGACACCGAAGCCGATGCCCTGCATCACGCGGTCGATGCTGTCCGCACCATGATCTCAGGCCTGATGAACGAACGGCGGGGTATCCCCGCGCCGTCTCCGGCCGAGGGACGGCCCGTGGTGCGGCTTCCGCTGCTTGATGGCCTCAAGGTGCGGCTCTACGCCGAGATGCGCCAGCAAGGTGTGACACAGGTCGATCTGGCACGCCGCCTGAGCAAAACCCAGAAGGAGGTCTGGCGCCTGCTGGATGTCTCCCACGCCAGCCGGATGGATCAGATGGAAGCCGCTTTCGCCGCCCTCGGCCTGATCATCGAGGCCGAGGTGCGGGAGGCGGCGTAGGGGGCAGGACGAAGCTCAATCAAACAGCCGCACGATGTCCCGCCGGGGCGGCCCGGAGCGGGTCTCGACGCGCGGCAACAGGATGGTGACGCCGGCCGGGAGCACCGGTCCTCGGTCGGCCAGGTCCGGGTTTGTGTTGAGCACCAACTCGACCATGTCCCACTCCCGGCCGTAATGGCGCCAGCAAAGGTGATCCAGCATGTCGCCATCGAGGGTGGTGTAGGTGGCCGATCCGTCGTCGCGCCAGGTCACGCCGTCCAGACTCATGATCCCTCGTCCTCGCGGCTGTCCCCGCTGCCCGGGGTTTCGCACTCGATCGAGGTGGTGTAGCCGCCGTCGCCCCAGCGATGTTCGACCCGCGTCGGTGTCCAGCGCCCGTCCACCCCGGCCCGCACGCCGACCACCTCCACCGGCCGTTCGGCGCCCATGGCCGGATCGCCCTCCAGGGTGAAGGAGGCGGAGCCCTCGCCGCGCCTGAGATTGGCGGCCTTGGCCTCGGCGGCCGCCTGGGCCTCGGCCTCGGACTGGAACGGCTCGCGGAACTGGTATGACACCGTCTCGTCGCCATCGCCGGCCGTGACCGTGATCGGCGTCACCTGGTCGCGGTCGAAGGCCCGGGCCTTGACGGTGCCGTGGCTCTCGCGGTCCTTCCAGGAGACACGGTAGTCCAGCAGGTTGAGCCCGGGCCGGATCGTCAGCACCGGGAGCGACTGGCCGGAGACGGTCTGCCCGCCGGAGCGCGGCGCCACCACCAGCTGACCCTGCTTGATGGTCACCAACCCCCCATAGCGGCCGGCCACGCGGCCCAGGAAGGCCGGGTCCGATTCGGCCGATTGCCCTTCGTACTCAATCGGTTTGGCCGCCAGCGCCGCTGCTACCCGTGCCGTCCAGCCGTTGCGTGCGGCGATCTTCTCGACCAGGGTGCCCAGGGTGGCCACCTCTGGCGGCTGGTGGGCCTCGGTCCGGCGCTCCTTCGCTGTTGCCTTGGCGTCCACGGCGGCGCCGTGCAGGGTAATGGTCTGCGGCCAGCCGGAAAGATCCACCTGGTCGACGACGTAGTCACCCTGGACCACGGTTCCTTCCTCCAGATACCCGCATTCGACCCGGATGCGCTCGCCGGTGCGCGGATAGGCGATGCGGCCATCGCGATCGTCCAGGGTGACGGCCACCTTGTCGCTTTCCAGGCCGCGTTCGTCGGTGATGGTCAGGTCGCGCAGCAATGGCCCCCAGCGCTGGGCCAGGTCCTGACCGTTATGCGTGATGCGCAGGAAAGGGGTTTTCATCCGAACAGTCCGGCCATGGCCGTGCGCGCTTCCGGCGTGCGTTCACGCCCGTCGTAAAGGAACTCCAGCCGCACCGTGATCTTCTGGGCGGCGCCGCCGGGCAGGAACGCCGTATGGGTGTCGCCCACCGATTTCAGGACCCAGGCGTCCATGGGTGTGCCCTGGTGGCCGGCGCCGGAGACCAGCAGCGCGGAATTCCCCACGGCGGCGCGCAGATCCTGGAGTTGCGACAGACCCCGATTGCCCGGCAGGTGGTAAGGGAACAGGGTGGCCGACAGGCCGATGGCCTCCTGATCCAGGCCCATGTGGTGCAGGGTCGGCCGGGCGCCGATGATGTTTTGCGGGGACACCCGCGCGGCCAGCGATCGGGTCAGTTCATCATAGGCGATGGTCGACAGGCTGAAACGGACGTCGCCCCAGGCCATCAGGATATGCATGAGCACTCTCTCCAAGAATACGCTTTAAGCGTATTTTCCTTGGATCGGGCCGGATCGCAACAAGATCCTCTCCAAGATCGAACAGTACGCGGATAACCCAAGGAGCCTGGCGAACAACGCAAGCACCTTGAAAGGGTCGGAGGGCTACAGGCTACGCGTGGGGCAATACCGTGTCTTGTTTTCCGTATCGGAGGACGAATCGACCATGACGGTGACCGCCGTCCGCCACCGGAGAGACGCCTATGACTGACACCGAGACCGTCACCCTCAGTCGTGCCGAGTACGCTGCCCTGATGGCTCGTATCGAGGACGCCGACGCCATTCTCGCTGAGCGCGCTGCTGGGCCGACCCTGTCGCACGAAAACCTGAAACGGATCCTGGCCGGTGAAAGTCCGGTCACGGTCTGGCGCGAGGAACAGGGCCTGAAACAGATCGACCTCGCGGCACGGGCCGGTATCTCGCCGACCATGCTCAACGACGTCGAAAAGGGCCGTCGTACTCCGTCGTTGGATGTGGCCCGTCGACTGGCACAGGCGTTGAGTCTGACCCTCGACGAGCTGTTCGCCGAGGACGAAGGGGATCACGACGTCGGCCGGTCCTGAAGATTGGTGGCCCGCGAGCGATCCAGGGACATGGCCGCGCGGGCGGCCGCATCGCGGGTCGCCAAGCCCAGGCCGGACAAGGCCGCCCTGGCCTGGGCGATGGCCTGCATCAGAAGGTCCATGTCCGTCAGGTCCAGGGTGACCTTGCCATACATCTGCAAGTCAGCCGTGGCTTCGGCAAGGCGCGCGTCCAGGTCAGCGGTCACCGCCGCGGGATCAATGTCCAGTCCCGCAGGCACAGTGACCTCCGGCATGCCACCGCCGGCCATCAGGGCATCCAGGTCGGCCATGGTCGCCGTGGGGTCCACCTCCGGTTCGCTGGCGGGCGTACCGGCGGGGGACTGACCGGACGGTACGCCGCCCAGCAGGGCCGCCATTTCGGGAGGCATGTCGGGTGCCTGGAAGACCGGAGGTTGGACCGGAGGCGTCGGCGATGGCTGGTCTTGCGGCGCCGGACTGGGCGTGGATGCATCCGCCGCGTCAGGCGCAGGTTCTTGAGCAATCGTGGCCGGCGCCTCGGCGGCCGTCTCCAGGCTGTCCGCCGGCGGAGCCGACTCGGTGCTCTCCGGGAGTCGCGGGAAGATCAGTTCTGGCATTTCCAGGCTCGCTGCCTGCCGCGCCTCGTCGATACGCGCGTTCTCCGCCTGCATCTCGGCCATGGCTGCGGCATACTCCTTGTCGTACGCCTCCTGGCCGCGCTCCCTCGCCGCCGCGCGTTCCTCACGAGATGCCCGCCGGCCCACGTTGTCGGCCTCGTCGCGGGCATCCTCGGCGCGATCTTGCGCCCGATCCTCCATCTGCGCCTGGGTCAGAGGCTTCGCTTCGACCTCGAGACCCAGCATCTCCTTGATTCGGTCGGGAATCAGATCGGTCACTCTGGCTATAAGGCCCTGGAAGGCGTTCACGACCCACTTGACCACGCCGCCCACGACCCGCCCGATCGTCTCGCCAAATTGAACCCAGGTGGAGGTGTCCAAGGGCCCCGTTATCTTCTCAACCCAGCCCCAGAGCTTGGACAGGGCGCCCAGTACGGGGTCCAGTGCGGGCTTGACCGGCCCCAGGGCTTTCGTGAATGCGGTCTTGAACGCGCCGAAGGCAGCCTTCACCCCCTCCCAGTTCTGGGCGATGAAGGCGCCGGCCATGCCCAGTCCGACCACGATCGCCCCGACCCCCGAACTGATCAGGGCGATCTTCAGCAGGCGGATCGAGTTCCGCACCAGCCGCAACGGATTCAGCAGGGCCAGCGTGCTCCTGGCCATCCAAACCATGGAGGCCACGAAAGGCTTGGCCACCGTCAGCGCCGCGCCCTTCAGGAACCGAAGCGAAAAGCTCGCCGCCAGCGCGGCGACCCGTACACCCACCAGGGCCGACACCCCCAGCACGATCGCCCGCGTCGTCTCCGGGAAGCGTGTGGCCAGGTCGGAGACGCGCTTGACAAGCGGCGAGATAGAGGCGACGGCCTGATTCAGCGGAGGCAACAGCGCGCTGCCGATTGAATCGCCTAAAGCGAACACCTGGTTGCGTAGCAGTTTGAGATGGGCGGCCGTCGTCTCGGAGACCCGATTGTATTCGTCAGCGGCACTGCCCGCGTAATTGGCCTCATCCGCAACAAAACCCAGGCTTTCCTTGAACAGGTCCAGGTTGTTAATCAAAGGCCCCAATGCTCTGGCCTCATCACCGAACAGGTCCGATGCGACCGCAGCGCGCATGTGATCCGGGATGGCTGCCAGGCGCTCCAGCACCTCCTGGGTCGTGCCGGTCGCGTCTTCCTGCATGCGCCGCGCGACATCCTCGGCGGATAAGCCGAGGGCGGCGAACGCCTCCTGCTGACGTTTGGTCGCCGACGAGCCTTTGGTCAGCGCCCGCCCCATATTCAAGAAAGACGTCGCGGCGACCTCCGGGGCGGCGCCGGCGGCGATCATGGCGGACCCCAGTGCGGCGGCCTCTTTCGCCGCAAATCCAAAACTCTGGGCTTGCGAGGCCACACGCTGGGTGAAGTTCAGGACCTGCGGGGCGCCGCTCGCTTGGTTGTTTCCTAGGTAATTGATGGCGTCCGCCAGGTTGGTGACTTTCTCCACTGACATACCCAAGGCCGTCTTCATTTCGGCCATGGCTTGGCCTGCTTCCCCCGCACTGATGTCCATGGCCACGCCGATCTTCGCCGCCGCTTCGGTGAAGCCAAGCAAATCTTCTCGGGCGATATCGGCCTGTCCCGCCGCCGCCGCGATGGCGGCCAGGTCCGTTGCCGCCATGGGGATCCGCCGGGACATGTCGATCAGGGACTGCTTGAACGCCTCCAACCCCTCCGGCGTCGGGAAGTCGACCACCTTCCCCACGTCGGCCATCGCCGCTTCCATATCGATGGCAGCAGTGATCGGTGCCCCGATCGCCTGGGCCAATACGTAGGCTCCCCCCGCCGCCTCCAGCATCCGACCGCGCATCTCGTCCATGCGCCGGTTGTTGAGCGCCTGGGCGGCCGAGATTCGGCGCGGCAACTCGCCGATCGTCTCACTTATACGGCGCGCGGGTCCCGTGACCCGGTCGATCAGGTTGACGATCAGTTCAGAGGTCAAGCGCATGGCGTCAGTCCATCAGGCCACGGCCGCGCGCGATCCGACGCGCCTCGGCGTGCCAGGCCAGCAGCGCGGACCATCGCAGGGTCATCAGATGCGGGATCGGGGTGTTCAGGAGGTGGGCGCAGTCGGCGACGACGGCGCGCCAGTCGCCGCGCCGGCCAAAGGGCCGAGCGCCTCGGTGATCCTGGCCATGTCACTGGAGCGCACGCGCCGCAGTGCCCCCGCCGGCATGTCCAGATCGTGAGCCAACATCTCGATCGTGGCGGTCAGGTCGCTCTTGCCGGCGGCCTTGGCGTTTTCGAAAACCTCGATGGCGCCCACGGTGGGCTCGTCGATGTCCAGGGTTTCGCTGGTGTTGCCGTCGTGTTCAATCGGACGTGAAAGATGTACCGTGGGCATGTGTCATCCTTTCAGGGAGGGTTGGAATGAAACGGGTTTTGATGTGGATGGCGGTCGCCGTCTGTCTGTTGGACAGAAGCGCGCCGGCGAGCGCCGATACTGAGACACACGCACTCGTGCGGGACACGTGCTATTCGATCCAGGCAATGATGCTGTGCGACGGCCTGTCGATGCGGAATGGGACGCCGGAACTGGTCGAGAAGGCCGTGGGCGGGCCCTTCCGCGGCATCAATGACCCGTACGTAGAGACATGCCGTGAGGGGTACGACGCGGCGTTCGCCGCTCATATCATGAAAGATGCAATTCGCATCATGCTTACATCTCACCAGATCCGTGCCGGCCGCGCTTTGGTCCGGTGGTCCGCCCGCGAACTGGCGGAGAAGGCCGACATCAGCCTGCCCACTGTCCAGCGCATGGAAGCCGCCTCGGGCGTCCCCAGTGTTTTGAGCGACACCATGATCGCGGTTCAACGCGCCCTGGAGGGGGCTGGCGTCCGGTTCACCGAGACCGGCGTACCGCTTCAAAGCCGGCGGTCCCGGCTGGCAGTCCCGCATGAACGACGCCCTGCGCAAGGCCGCCGGCCTGTGAGCGCCCCTACCGCCCCAGGGCAGCGTTGATGTCGGCCAGCAGGTCGACGCCTCCCACCAGCAGCTTGGCGGGGTAGAGGCTGATCTCGTGGATCGCGCTGCCGCCGATCTCGTAACGGAAGTAGCGCACGCCCTTGATGGTGTATTCCAGACCGGCCTTGTCCTCGCGCGACCAGGCGTCGGCCTTGGGGGCGGCCAGTCGGCCCTCGTAGAGGATCACGTTGGGCTGGGTGGTGCCGTCGGCCTCGTCGACCAGGGCGGAGCGAAAGGTGAAGGTGTCGACCACACCGGGCGGGCGCATCAGCAGGCCGGCCAGGCGCGGGTTGTGGCTGGCCAGCTTGATCGTGGGTTCCAGCAGGCCGATCTTGACCATGGGCACCTGGGCGGTCATGACGGCGCCGCCGTACTGGTGCTCGGTGTAGACCTCGTCAGGGAGCGCACATTGCAGCTCCTCGGTCTCGTAGCCGTAGTCGTCGCCGCCGACCCACATGGTGAAGCCGCGCAGAATCTGCCGCATGGGATGGGTCTCCTTTCGGGTGGGATCAGGCGGCCACGCTGGACAGGCGGGCGATCTCGCGCGCCGCGTCGGCCAGCACGGTCTGGTAGTAGCCGGTGTTCCGGTTGAACACGAAGACCAGGTGCTCAATGGGCGCCGGGGCCTCGGCGTCGTAGTGCACGTAGAGAAGACCGCTGGCCATGCTCTCGGCGGTGTTGAGCGCCGGGTCCAGCCAGACACGCCCGCCCAGGGTGGCGCCCAGGGCCTGCCAGCGGCGCAGCGCCCGGTTCACGGTCTCGGCGATGTCCACCAGCACCTGCTTGGAGAACGGCTTGTCCAGGTAGGGCTCGTGGGCCAGTTCGATGCTCTCGACGATGACGTCGTGGGCGCGCCGCACCGGCCAGAACACATGCAGCGGATCGGCCTTGACCACCCGGTTGCCGAACAGCTTCCAGCCGCCCGAAGGCGAACGGACCACCGTCGAGACATGCTGGCTGTTCAGGTACTGGCTCTCGACCGAGCGGTCCGACAGAGAGTGCTCGACCGGGCGGCTGGTGCCCAGGACGCGCTGGAGCACGTGGTTGGAGGGGCTGACCCAGAAGCCTTCCTCGTAGTCCACCCGGGCCTGGAGTCCCAGGACCATGGCGTCGGCCGGCATGGAGACCGGCGCGCCGCTTTTGGAGACCGTCACGAAGGGGTCCAGGATCATCATGCGGCTGGTGTCGAAGTCCGTCCGATACTGGACCGCGTCCTCGGCCGTGGTGTTCGGGCCGCTGACCACGGTCATGGCGCGGTAACGGTTGCATAGGGCCGCCAGTTCGGCCGCAGCCGGATTGGCCACGGTGCCCAGGGTGGCGGTGGCCGCCGCGCCCGTGCCGCCGCCGCCAGAAAAGGCGACGAGGGGCGGTTCGGTGTAGCCGGCGCCCGGGTTGGTGACGACCACGGTGGAGACGGCGCCCCCGTCCAGCACCGCCACGGCGGTGGCACCGACACCGGTGGTGTCGCCGACGCCCCGGGTGATGGCGACCGTGGGGGCCTCGGTGTAGCCGCTGCCGCCATCGGTGACGGCGATGGCGGCCACGCCGTCGGTCGGTCGGGCGGAGGTGAAGCCGGGGGCGGCGATCAGCTTGGGCGCCTGGCCGAACTCGGGCCGGATGCGCGACAGCGCATGCAGGCCGGTCCGCGCGACGCGAGAGCCCAGCACATTGGCCAGGGTCTCGGCGTCGCTGGCGCCCTCCTCGACGCGCACGAAGTAGACCGTCTGGCTCATGCGCCCGGCCTGGGCCAGGATGTTCTCCAACTGGTCGGGCAGCGTGCCCGTGTCGCCCAGGCCCTGGGGCAGGCCGTTGTAGCCCCGCACCACCTGGGGCTGGTTCACCGGGATCAGCGTTTCGCTGGCCTCCGGCGCGGTGCCGACCAGGAAGATGATCCCGGAATCGATGGTGGCGGCGAAACGCGGATTGCCCGCGTCCTTCTCCTGGGTCTCGATGCCGTGCAGGAAGATGTCCATGGGGCAGGCTCCGAATGGTCATGAAAAAGGCCCCACCCGTCGCGTTCGACGTGGGGCCAGGCAAGGCTGGGATACGGGGTCGGGATCAAGATGTGCCCGTCGTCGGCCAGCCCTGGCCGATCTCGGTGTCAAAGAGGGCGATGATGTCGGCGGCCGTGGCGCCGGGCTGGGCGGCGGCGGTTTGCAGGGCCGCGACGATTTCGGCCTCGCGACCAAAGCACGCCTGGACGTGGGACCCGACGGCGAGGCCAGCGGCCACCAGGTCGGAGCGGGTGACAACGACGAAGCCGTCCATGGTCTTCCAGGTGGTCGACCAAGCCTCGCCGGTTGCTGCCTCAGACTCCGTGGCCAGGGCCAGGCTATCGGTGATGGACGACCGCCCCTCGCTGTCTGAATGCCAGCGGTGGCCCTTTTGGTTGACCCCCGCCGTCTGGCGGCGCCAGCGCTCGGCGGCGACGCGGGCGGCGGCCTCCGTGACCAGGGCGTCGAGGCTGACGGGGACCAGGTCCCCGGTGTCACCGTCCCAGGACCAGGTGTGATCCACCCAGCCCTCCAGGGCCTCGGGGACCGGGATCCACTGGATCGAGGGGTGATAGCGGCCGGCCGGATCGTGGGTGATCAGCTCGGCGACGCGACCGGTATCGTCAATGCGGGCATGCATGGGTGCGTCTCCGTGTTACGCGGCGTTGTGGGGATAGGCGCGCCCGGCACCCCAGATGATGCGCACGGCGCCACGCGCGCCGTCATCGCCGGGGCTACCGCC
>JANQGN010000688.1 GCA_028277295.1 Rhodospira sp. | reverse complement strand
GATGGACGATCGTTCATGAGTCACGATCCGAGAGGGTCAGGACCATCGATGGAGATCCTTCGGTCGCTTCGCTTCCTCAGGATGAAGCCCTTAAAAAGTGAAAGTCCTCATCTTGAGCGTCCGCGGGACGCGAAGGATCTCCAACGGAGACGAGCACCCTGACGGATCTGTCATCCGGGTTCGGAGCGCTGGTGAGCGTATCCGGTCTGGCCCATCCCGCTCTGGTGTCCTGTCTTGACGGTCGGCAGTCAGGATAGCCGCGCCCGCGTTTCGACGTTCGCCCTACATCGCCATGACTGAGTCGGATCCGAAGGTGTCGTCATCCGAGCCGCCGGAGTCACCGGACCCGGCCGGGGGATCGTCATCCGCGCCACCCCTGTCGTCTCCGCCATCATCGGGCCCGGCGTCGTCGTCATCCAGGGTGTCGAGGGACGGCGCGCCGCCGCCATCACCGCCGCCGCCCGTCTCGGCGATGTCAACCCAGCTTCCGTCGTCCGAGGTCTCCCGTTCTTCCAGCATGAAGAGGTCAACCTCGCCCGCGTCGTCGTCCTCATCGTCGCGGTCGTCCTCATCGTCATCGTCGCGATCGTCGTCGTCGCGGTCGTCCTCGTCGTCGCGATCGTCGTCGTCGCGATCGTCGTCGTCGCGATCGTCCTCGTCGTCGCGGTCGTCCTCATCGTCGCGGTCGTCCTCGTCGTCGCGATCGTCCTCGTCGTCGCGATCGTCCTCGTCGTCGCGATCGTCCTCGTCGTCGCGGTCGTCCTCGTCGTCGCCGTCTTGTTCTTGTTCGCCCGCCGCGGTGGCGCCATCCACGCCGTCGGTCACCGCCTCGGGATCATCGTCGTCCGCGCCACCACCGTCGGCATCGTCCTGCGCCAACGGGTCGACGCCGTCCTCGCCGAGGACGATATCCTTGGCGTCCGGATCGTCGGTGACCCGCACCGTGGCGCGCGACGTGCCGGTTGCCTCGCCGTCGCTGACCGAGAAGTCAATGTATCGGTCACCCAAGGCCGGGTCGTCACCGCTGTTCTGCAGCTTCACCCGGCTGAGGATGTCGGTGTAGGTCTCCTGGTCCGCGTCGCCGGTGAAGCGGATGGTGCTTCCCTGATCGTCGGTGACCATCTCCACCTTGATGGTGGTGCCGGCAATAAGGCCGTCGTCGTCGATGTCCAGGCCATGCAGGTGCAGTTCGTCGCCCGGCATGAAACCATCCGAGAGGCGGGCCTCGGCGCCAGTCAAGACATCGCTATCGACATCGGTGACCTCGATCCCCGGGGCGACCGCCGTGGGGACAAGCTGACGGGCGTTCTCGGCGCCCACGTTGACCTTGAACACCAGGTCATTGAAGTCGTGATCGCCCAGGCCCTTCAGGTCCTCGAAGCCCACCAGCAGGTTCTCGCCATCGTTGGTCACCCCACTGATGGCGTGCTGCTCGTTGTCCGGGTTCAGGCCCTGGGTATCGCCAACAGCCGCCGAGTGGTAGATTCCTCCCTGGGCGGCCACTTCGCTGACGCTGCCATCGTCACCGACGAAGACCAGCGTCGGCGTTGTGCTGCCGGTGGTGGCCATGGTGGCCGGGGCGCGCTCCTCGGCGCCATCGGCGCCGGCCTTTACCCAGGCCAGGCTCCCATCGTCCTCGCGAACAAGCGTGGCGTCATCGCCCAGGGGGCTGTCCTCCACAAACGCCAACTGGCCGTTCTGGTTTGCCGATGCGTCGTCCCAGAAATCCGTCTTCTTATTCTTGTTGTGGCCGTTGCCCACCAGGAAGAAGCCCAGCGTCTTGCCTTCGAAACCGCCATCGGGCGGAGTCAGGGTCACGGTCTCCGAGCCCTGCTCGGCGATGACCTTGTCAGTGGCGTCGCCATAGACGATCTGCGGGTTGCTGAGGGTGCCGTCTTCCTCGACCACATACCACCCCAGGGTGTTGTGATAGCCGGCGCCTTCGCTGACGAAGGTCACGGACACGTCGTGGTCATGGATCAGAGTCAGGTTATCCGGGTCGACACCATTCACCTTTTGAGGGTCGAGACGTCGGTTCTCGGTCAGGTCGGGGAACGCTGAATCGGTGCTGAATTCATGGCGATAGGACAAATCCTTGACGTTGGTCACGCGGATCATGTCCGCGAGGCCGCTGATGACCGGCCCATCGTTGACGGCGGTGACCGACACCGGCACGGCGGTTGTGGCCTCGGTGGTATGGCCGCTCAGTTCGGTAGCCGTTACGCTGACCTGCAACTCGAAGTCAGTGTTGGAGTCCGTGCCCGGGGTGACCGTCAGTCCCTCCAGGTCCTGGGTGTTCAAGGTCCAGGTGCCGTCCGCGTTGGCGGTGCCGGCCGACAGGCGGGCGCCCTCGGGAACGTTGGCGATGGTGATCGACGCGGTCTCGGAGCCGTCGGTGTCGGCCAGCACCATGGAGATGTTGAGCGGAATCGCTGTGTCCTCCGCGCCACTGGCATTCTGTGCCGCCAGAGAGACCCCGTCGGAGTCCAGGTCCACATCGTTCCCCCGGACATCCTTGATCGAAACGTCCTCCCAGTTGGAGGCCGTGAGGCCCAGGGTCTCGGAGGTGACCACGCCATCCCCATCCTCGGGAGTGCGGATCGCCTCGCGCAGGGCCCGCAGCTCCGAGAGGACCGAACGGTCGGTGAGGCTGGCGTCATCGACCTCGATGCGCAGGGTATCGTGTCCCTCGCCGCCATCGTAGGTGTTGAGGCCATCCTCGGGACGATCGGCGAGCCGGTAGTGCCCTTCGTCGTCACCGGCGCCGGCGTCGACCTGATCGACGCCCGCGCCGCCGTCCAGCACGTCGTTGCCCGCGCCACCGAGCAGGGTGTCATCGCTGTCTCCGCCCGACAGCGTGTCATCGCCGGCGCCCCCGTCCACCTGGGCCGATCGGGTCTGACCGCCGATGGACACGGCGTCATTGCCCTCGCCCATGTCGGCCACGACCTGGGTGTGACCCTTGTCACCGGTGATCACCGCCGTATCGTCGCCGTCGCCGGTGTTCACCCTGAAGGTGTTGTCCCAGCCAGCGTTGTTGGTCTTGGCGTCGATGGTCACGACGTCATCGCCGTCGCCGGTTTCCACAACGCCGCGCTTGGCGTCGGTGATGGTGACGGTACTGTCGCCACCATCGCCCAGGCGCACCTCGGCATGGACGAAGTTGTCGACGGTCAGATTGGCGGCCTCGTCACTGTCCGCCAGGACGCTCTTGGCCTTGTTCCACGTGTCCACTCCGATGGAGGTCCGGCCATCCCCCGAGGCGTCGGCGTCGGCGGTGATGGTCGCGCCCCATTCCTGGTAGGTGCCGCTGTTCTCGATGCCAAAGGTGTTGTCACCCTCGAACGTGGGCCTCCAGGTGGCATTGTTGTCCACGATGAAGTGAACGTCGGGCTCTGGCTCGGTCACCGGAGGGAGTGTGTCGTCGCCGCCAGTCTCATCGCCGCCGGTGTCACCGCCGCCAGTGTCATCGCCGCCGGTTTCGTCGCTTACGGTCTCTCCGCCGCCAGTGTCATCGCCGCCGGTTTCGTCGCTTCCGGTCTCTCCGCCGCCAGCCTCGCCGCCACCGGTTTCGTCGCTTACGGTCTCTCCGCCGCCGGTGTTACCGCCGCCGGTTTCGTCGCTTACGGTCTCTCCGCCGCCGGTGTCACCGCCGCCAGTCTCATCGCCGTTGGTGTCACCGCCGCCAGTCTCATCGCCGCCAGTCTCATCGCCGCCGGTCTCTCCGCCGCCAGTCTCGTCGCCGCCAGTCTCATCGCTGCCGGTGTCACCGCCGCCAGTCTCATCGCCGCCGGTGTCACCGCCGCCAGTCTCATCGCCGCCAGTCTCTCCGCCGCCGGTGTCGCCGCCGTCAGTCTCGCTGCCATTTGTCCCTGTATCGCCGGATCCGGGTGCATCGTTATCCATGACGTCCGGGGCCGGTTCCGTGTCCAGATCGGCGACAGGCGTCGCCGCGGGCCGCAGCGCGCCGGCTCCCAGGGACACGTCCTGGCTGGACAGCCCCGCCAGATCGAGCCCCGTGACAGCGAGGCCACCCGAGTCATCGGCGCCCAGGGATGGGACGGTGGACAACGCCGGGTCGAGGGACATCGGCGTGACCGGGCGGTCGGCGTCGCTGTCCGCGATACGCGGCGACAGAGGCGGCATGGCCGGCTGCCCGGCGTGTGCCTGGCCATCCTGCACCACGGGCTGGTCGGGACGATCAACCGTGCGATCCGTGCCTTGGTGAATGTTCTCGTTCGCGCGGGCGTCGTCCCCGTCCAGAGGGTTGGACAGGGCCTCCTGGGTCTCCGCGTCGTCGTCGGTCGGCGCGCGGCCGTCGGACAAGCTGGTCAGATCGTCGAGGATCTGACGCTCGTCGGACACAGTGGGCTTGAGATCATCGACCATGGGGGATCCCTCGCAGCGGCATCGGGGCGGGAGCGGAGGCGCAAAGGAAAACGGCGGTAAACGAATGCCATCCGAACGAACGCAGTTTACGCGGCCACGGGTAGCCTAAACAAAGGAGAAGTGCGAGGTCTGCGTGGTCACAACAACAGTGTCACAAACGCCTAGGTCGTTGGTTATAAGTGACGCGTGTACATGCGACCGCGACCTTGCGGTTGGTACAGTCCTCAGGCCCCCTCATCCTCTGCCATCAGTCTACCGTACCGTCTTCGAGCCGCGTCGTCCCGGCACAGCGCTGTCTCAGAGTCGTCCGAGTCGTCTTCCACCAACTCCGGGGCGACGATGGCATCCCAGCCCTTGTCGGACTCGCCCGCCGGGCGCGTGCTGGACGGGTCCGTCTCCATGACGGCCGCCGCCCATCCCTCGGCGCTGTCGCCGTCGGCGTCCAGAACGCTGCCCATGTCCAGGACCTCGGCCGCGCCAATCGTGTCCGCGCGGGCCGGCATGGGGGAGGTGTCGGGCGTCGGCGTCGGCGGCGAGGGGGAGCGATCGGCGGGCCGCTTGGTGACCAAGGGTGGGTCCTCCCGATGCGCGCGGCCAGCCCGGCGGGCTGGCGCGGGTGATGGCTGGCGTCGGTTATCGTTCCTGAAAGGCCTGCGTGAGCGAAATGTAAATGGGTCGCAGCAGGTAGGCGAGCACGGTCTTTTCCCCGGTCACGATGCTGGCGTCCACGGTCATGCCGGGCAGGATGGGGTTGTCGCCCTCGCGCTGGCCAACGTGATTCTGATCCAGCCGGACGACTCCCTTGTAGTAGGGCAGGCCCGTCTGGTCGTCGAGGAAGGTCGTTGGCGACACGTCGGTCAACACGCCCTCCACCGACCCATAGCGGGCGAAGTCATAGGCCGTGACCTTGACGGTCACCGGCTGACCGGCGTGCACGTGACCCACGTCGCGGGTCTGGATGCGCGACTCAACAATCAGGGCGTCGTCAATGGGGACCAGGCTCAACACCGCGCCACCCGGCTGAACCACCGCCCCCGAGGTCCGTACCTTCAGGTCCTGGACCAGGCCGCGCGAGGGCGCGGTGATCTCAAGACGGTTCATGCGGTCGGACTCCGCGGCGATCAGTTGATCAACCTCGCTGATCTCGGCGTTCACGTCGCCGACCTCGTCCAGGGCGCCGCGCCGCTTGGTGGCCTCGAACTCGGTCAGGCGGCTGGCGATCTCGGCGCGTTGCCGCTCGGCCACGGTGACCTGATTGGTGAGTTCAGTGACCTCGCCGTTCAGCCGCTCGATGTCGCGTTCCACCTCCAGGAAATTCAACCGCGAGCTCAGTCCCTGAACCATCAACGTGCGCCGCATCTCGCGTTGCTGCTCCACCAGGGCCAACTGGCGGCGGAGTGAGTCGATCTTGTTGGTGACAAGGTCGATTTGCTTGCTGTTGCTTTCAAGCTGATTGAGCATGACCTCTCGCGACGCGGCGTGCTCTTCATTCTGAAGCTCCAGGATTCGCCGCTGATCGTCCACCAGCGCGGCATAGCGTGCGTCGGCGAAGGAGAAATCGGGCTCGCGTCCTTCCCCGAAGGCCCGCAGGCGCTCGGCCTTGAGTTGCAGGCTGACCCGGCGTGTCAGAAGGCGTTCCAGTTCCGAGCGCGCGACCACCGGATCCAGGCGCACCAGCACTTCGCCCCGGTCGACCAGTTGTCCCTTCTCCACCAGCACCTCGCGGACGATGCCGCCTTCCTTGTGCTGCACCACTTGCAGGTTGGACGAGGGCACCACGGTGCCCGGCGCGTGGGCGACCTCCTTGACTTCCGTGAGGCTGGCCCAGACGACAAAGGCGATCACCAGCCCGCAGATGACCAGCAGACCGAAGCGAATCAGAGCGGACGGTCCGGATTCCTCCAGCACGATGGACTGGGCCAGGTGGCGGGCTTGGCGGCCGGCCTTGGCGGAGCGGGCGCTTGGGGCGGTGGCGGCGGACATGGCGACGCGGTCTTTCAGGTCGGTAACAGGCCCTAGATCAGGCCCGGCGGGATTTTCGGGCGCACTTCGTCGGGCGGTCCCGCCAGACGCAAGGCGCCGGCGTCCATGACCAGCAACTTGTCGGCGAGCGCGAAGTGGCTGGGGCGGTGCGTGACAATGAACACCGTCACGTGCCCGCGCATGCGGCGCACGGTTTCCATGAAGCGCTGGTCGCCCTCGAAGTCCAGGCCATTGACCGGCTCGTCGAACAGGTAGATGGCGGACCGCTTCAGATAGGCGCGGGCCAGGTTAAGCCGCTGGCGCAGGGACGCGGTCAGCAGTTCCGACTTGCCATCGCCAATGCGGGTCGCCAGCCCGTCCGGCAACTGCGCGACTTCTTCCAGGGCTCCGGCCTCGGTCAGGGCCCAGCGGATGTCGGCGTCGCTGGCGGTTGGCTCCACCAGGCGCAGGTTCTGGGCGATGGTGCCATAGAAGAAGGTGCTTTGCTGTGGCACATAGGCGATGGCGTGGCGCAGCTCGATGGGATCGAGCTGGCGGATGTCGCGATCGTCGATGCGCAAGGACCCGGCCTGGATGCGATACAATCCGGTGATCAGCTTCAGCACCGTGGATTTGCCCGACCCGTTTGGCCCGGTGACGACGATCACCTCGCCCGGCTCGGCGGTAAAGCTCACGCCCACAAGCGCCGGGTCCGCCCCCGGCGCGTAGCGCAGCGAGACGCGCGAGAACGTCACCCGGCCGCTCAGGCGCTTCAACGGCTGCACCATGATCTGCGGGTCGCGTTCCAGCTGGATGGTCATCAGGTTGTTGATCTGGCGGATGCTGGAGCGGATCTGCTCGAACCGCGAGAGCGACATGTACAGGGTCTGCATGGGGGCCAGAATGCGCCACACCAGGATCATGCTGGCGATCAGCGCGCCCGCGCTCATGCCGCCGGCCAGCACCTGATGGACCCCCAAGGTCATGCCAGCGACGCCGGAGGTCACGATCAGCACGTGGCTGATGGTCTGCAGCAGGTTCTGCGTTTGCGCGGTTCGGTAGCTGGCCATGGCGGCCCGCGCGGCGACCGGGCGAAAGCGGTCCAGCCACACTTGCTCGATGCCGGCCTGTTTGATGGCCCGCATCTTGGTGGTGGTCTCCACAAGGAATTCCTGGCGGCGGGACCCCGACTTGGCGCTCTCGGCCACGTTGTCGCGCACCACCGCCGCCATGACCAGGGCCAGCGTGACGAACAGCGCCAGGGTGATCAGCGGCACCACGGCGATCCAGCCGCCCAACAGGGCCAGGGCGACGACGTACAGGAGGACAAAGGGAAACTCCATGAAGACGGTCGCCAGGGGGCCGGTGAAGAACTCGCGCACGGACTCGAAGTCCTTGATGCGCGCGACCTGGGCGCCAATGGTGGCCCGTTCCGTGAACGATGGCGATAGATAGAGGATGCGCTGAAACACGGTGCTGCCGATGATCGAGTCCAGCCGTCCCCCGATATAGGCCAGCATGCGTGCGCGCACACCGCGCAAGAGGGCGTCGAACAGCACCGCCGCACCGGCGCCGAGCGCGAACCAGCCCAGCGTATCGAGGGCGCGCGGCCCCACCACCTTGTCATACACCCCCATGATGAACAGCGGCGCGGCCAGGGCCAGAAGGTTGAGCACCAGCGTCACCAGCAGCATGCGCCACACCAGCCCACGGAAGCGTTGGGACATGAGGGCGAACCATCCCACCTTCTGGCGCAGCGCCTGGCCGTCGTCGGGCTCCAGGGGCGTGAAGAAGTAGGCCGTGCCCCGCAGGCGCGGCCGGGCACAGGGGCCGGTTTCGCGGGTGCCGCCATCAAAGGCGGTGATCGTCTTGCCCTGGATGTCCCGCACGACAAGGGCGCTGCCCCGATCGGGGAGAAAAAGGCAGGGCAACAGGCGCGGATCGATGGACTTCAGGCGCACGCGTGCCGGCCGGCTGGTGAAGTTCAGGTTGGCCATGGTGTTGCGCAGGCCGGTGATGTCCAGGTCGTCGGCGAAGTGCGGCAGGGCCTCGGCCACGTGGCGGGGGTTGCCCAGCCAGTTGAGGGCCTGCAACAACGGCACCAGGCAGGAGGCCAGATCGCTGGTCGCCCGAAAGCCGCCCAGGGAGTCTTGCGTCAGCCGCGACAGGCCGATCTGCTCGTTGCCACGGTCCCAGACCCGGCCGGGGTCGTCGCCATCACCGGGACCGGTGGCATCGGTGGCATCGGTGGCATCGTCCGCCGTGCCGCCCGAACCCACCGCCGTCGGCGCGGGGTCGGCATGAACGGGGGGGGAGGGGCTGAGGGCATGTCGCGGGTTCATCGTGGCGTCCCCCGTCGTCCGAACACGCCGCGGGAGCGGTCGGGTATGGGGTCAGTCCGTCCGGTGTTGGCGGCTGGCCGCGCGGGGCCGTCGGTCTGGAACGAGGGCGGACGGCTTGGGCGCGATCGAGGTGACGCCGCGTCGCTGGTCCCGTCGTGCCGTGGCCCTGAGGTCGGGGTGGTCGTGACCCGCAAGGCCGCTGACGTGGAGATGGCGGTGTCGATGGGTGACGGGCCACGCGGCGGCTCCGCCTCCTCGGGCGTGGGCTCGTGAGACGGGGCGCCCGGCGGCTCAACGTCTGGCGTGGCGGCCACCGCCGGCGTCGGCGTCGTCTCGCGCGTGTCCTCCTGGTCCGGTTGGTTAGGCCGTCGGGTGGCGCCCTTGTCGAGCGTCACGGGCTCCGTTGCCCCGCCGCGCGATGCATCGCGGGGCGCCGTGGCGGGGCTCGGCTCGGGCGTGTTCGTCGCCCTCGCGACGAGGGATGACGGTGGATCGGCGGCGGGGGGAGCATGGTCGGCGCGGAGGTCGGCGTCGGTGGTGGGCTGGACGTCGTCACCTGTCGGCGGCGGGGCCGGCGGGACCGGCGGGACCGGCGGGACCGGGGTCTCGCTCTTGGACACCACGGCGGCCAAAGCGGGTGCCGGCGCGGCGTCCAGCGCCCCCCTTGGATGTAAGGTCCCATCCTCCAGGTCATAGACCCGGTCGGCCAGTTTGAGCAGGGACGGCCGGTGGCTGACAAGGATCAAGGTGCGCTCGCCCTTGAGTGCCTCCAGGCCGGCGCGCAGGGCGGCGTCGCCGCGTCCATCCACCGCCGTATTGGCTTCGTCGAACAGCACCACCTGCGGGCGCGATAACAACGCGCGCGCCACGGCGATGCGTTGGCGGATGCCGCGCGGCAGGGTTTCGCCGGCGCCATCGCCAACGGTGGTGTCGTAACCCAGGGGCATGGCCGCGATCACCGGTCCCAGGCCGAGGGCCTCGGCCTGGGTGATCGCGTCCTCGGCCAGGACAGGGTCGAACATGGTGATGTTCTCGAGGATCGTGCCCCGGAACAGTTCGCCCTGCTGGGGCAGATAGGCGATATGGCGTTTCAGCTTGCGCTGGTCATAGGCTTGCAGGGAGACGCCGTCGAGCGTCACGGTGCCACGCGTGGGCTTGAGAGCGCCGCTCATGATCGCCAGAAGGGTTGTCTTGCCGGACCCGTTGCCGCCGGAGATACCCACGCATTCCCCCGGCGCGACCCGGAGCGTCAGGTCGCGCAGGACCTCGGGGCCGTCCTCGGTGAAAGCAAAGGCCGCGCCCTCAAGAGCGAGTTCGCCGCCTACGTGGGTCGGCTCCGGGAGGCCGGGCGCGCACTCGGGGGGGAGTTGAAACACCTGGTGCAGTCGCTGGCGGGCCAACTGGATCGTCTGGAAGCGAGTCCATACCCCCAGGGCTCGCTGGATGGGTTGCAACGAACGGCCAGACAGCAGCGTGCAGGCGGCCAGACCACCGACCGTCATGTCTTGCGCGACGACGATGGCACTGCCGGCGCCAACGGTGGCGATCATCGTGACCTGGTTGAAGAACGTCCCAAGCCCCAGGGCCATGGAACTGGCCAGGGTAACCGCCTGGTTGCCGCGCCCGCAGGTTTCCTGAAGACGTTCATAGCGGCGCATCATCTGTGCCTCCATGGCCATCGATTTGAGGGTATGGGTGCCCTTCAGGATCTCGATGATGAAGTTGACGCGCCGGTCGTCGTAGTCCATGCGTTGGCGAACGGCGTGCCGCAGGCGACGCCCCTGGATCATCGCGCTTATCGCGAAGGCCACCAGTAGGCCCAGGGGCACCAGCACCAGCCAGCCGCCCAACAGCCAGATGATGCCGAGGTAGACGACCACGAATGGAAGGTCGAGCAAGGACAGCAGGGCCTGGCCGGCGTAGAAGTCCTTGACGGTGTTCAGGGCGCCGAGGCGTTCCAGGTGCACGCCGCTGCCGGTTCGTTCATAGTCCTTCAGGCTCGCGTCCAGCAGGCGCCGGAGCGCGGCGACGCCGGTCAGGTACTCAAACCGGGCGCTCACCCAACCCGTCACATAGGACCGGCCCAGTTTGAGCAGGCTCTCCAACACCAGGGCGATGCCGATCCCCAGCACCAGCAGCGACAAGGTGCTGAGGGCGGCGTTGGGCAGGATGCGGTCATAAACCTGCAGCAGGACAAGCGGCAACGCCAGAGACAGCACATTCATGAACAGGCTGATGACGACCAGTTCGGGCATCACCTGGCCGAGTGTCGAATACTTGGCCGGCGTTTCGCGCCGCGGCGTGACAAGGGGACCGGCGTCGCCGCGCCTCGACGCGACCCCTGGCGCCCCGGCCGCTGGGGCCGTGCTTGTCTCTGATGACGCTGATCTCATCGCCGCTGTCTGCCTTGGTTTCCCGCCGACGCCGGCGCGAGGGCACGGACGCCTCCATCCGATCCGGGGAAAGATCCCTCCGGGCCGGCTCAGGTCACGCAGAATAGAACAAAGCCGCGCACAGCGAAACGGCCAGCCTCGAGGTCATCTAACTTTCTTATACGCTTCCTATCAAAGGCGAATGATCTGGATGACCGCCGGTCCAATAATCACCATTAACAGCACTGGCAGAAAGAATAGAATCATTGGAACCGTCAACTTGGCCGGCAAGGCCGCGGCCTTGGCCTCGGCTCGCGACAGCCTTTCGTCGCGGTTTTCCTGCGAAAGAACCTTAAGTGTGCTCGTGAGTGACGTTCCATACTTTTCTGCCTGTATGAGGGTTACCGTCAGGGCCTTCACGGTCTTCAGGCCGGTACGGTCGGCGAAGTTGTTGTAGGCGCGGCGGCGATCATTGAGGAAGGCCATCTCGGCCGCGGTTAACCCCAGTTCCTCTGCCAGGGCGGGTGACGCCTCCCCGATCTCATCGGTGACACGGTTGAAGGCCGCTTCAATGGACAGGCCAGCCTCGGCGCAAATCACCAACAGGTCGAGCGCATCCGGAAAGGCAAGCGTCATGTCCATCTGGCGCTTGTCGACCGCGTTCTTGAGCAGCAAGGGAGGGATGTACAGGCCGACGACGGGTGACGCACCGATCACGACGATCTGGTAAAACAGGGTCAGGTCATATTCCATGAGGAAGATGACAAAAAAGCCAACGATCAGGAAAAGACCGATGGCCAGCCCAAAGCGGATGCCGACGAAAACCTGTGCCGCGTAGGGTTGACGGTAGCCGGCCTGGACCAATTGCGTCTTCAACCCTGGCATCGTGATGAGGCGGTCCAGTTTGAGGGTGTCCACCAGGCGATTGACCGTGGCCACGCTCTTTTGCGGTCGCCACCGCGCCCCTCGGTTGACAGAGGCAATCTCGCGCTGCTGGCGGCTCATCTCCTCGCGGGCCTTGGAGATGGTGCGTAACCGCGCGGCGCGGGAATCGCGGTTGAGGAATGGCAGCACGATGACCACCACCGTCGCAAAGGCGCCAATGAACACCAGGGCGGAGATAATGGTCTCGAGGCTGACTCCGAGAAACGTCAGTTCCATGACATGGGCCCTTGTGGTTCTGCCCTGGAAAAATGCGATGGCTCCTTATGCCACCCCGCAACGAGTAATACTGATTGAAGGATGGCAAGGCCGATCGGCTGACGAGACGTGTGGCGAGATCATCAAGCCGCGATTAGATCATGTTGCGCGATTTCTGAATCGCCCAACATGCTCTAACAAGCTGTTTTTCAAGCAAATCGTCGTCGCGATCTTTGCCAGATCGCTCGGGATTAGCTCTAGACCTTGAACTCGATCATGACCTTCATGACCGAGGCGCCGATCGCCATCCAGGACAAGCCCCCCGCGATCATGTAGTGACCGATTTCGTCGCTGATCATCAGCTCCATGTAGTCTGGAGCAATGAGGTAGACAATTGCGAAGAATATGATGGGCATGGACCCGATTATCGTCGCAGATGTCCTGGCCTCTGAAGATAGTGCGTTTGCCTTGTCACGCATTTTCTTGCGTTCGCGAATGACGTTCGACAGGTTGGCCAGGGTTTCCGCCAGGTTGCCGCCCGTCTGCTGCTGAATTTGCAATACGACCGAAAAGAACCGGAACTCCGCGGTCGGCATGCGTTCGAGGGCGCGGTCCATGATGTCCTCGAGGGTCATGCCCAGCTTCTGACCCTCCATCAACATGCGGAACTCCGATCCCACGGGATCGGGGATCTCGCGCCCCACGATGTTGATGCACTCGCTGATGGGAAGGCCGGACCGGACACCGCGGACCAACACGTCGATGGCGTTCGGGAACTCGGCGGTGAACCGCTTGCGTCGTGACCGGGCCATCAAGCCCAGCACCAGCCTGGGCAGGCCGAACGAGGCCACAAGACCAGCCAGGCCGCATATGATGGGAGAAAACCCGAACACATATGTGATCATCGCCACGACGATGCCGCCGACGATCACGGTGGCGATATAGGTGCGATGATTGATTCTCAGGCCCGCCTGCCGCAACGCGGCCCGGGTGCGGTTGCGACGTTGCGCCCGCCTCTGGGTGGCGGTTTCAAGTTCACGCAGCTTCTCCTGAATGCGGCGTTGCCGGCCGACCTGGTCGAACGTATCGATGCCGCCGCCTCCCAGGCCGGCCAGGCCCGGCTCCAAGCCTAGATCGGCCATGCGCCGTTTCAGGCGCCGGCGAGGTTCACCCCAGGCGTAGATCACACCCCCCACAACAGCCAGCACCATCACCGTGACGGCGACGATGATCCCCAGAAGCAGGGTTTCCAAGCTGACGGCACCGCTAGTCACTGGCTTGCTCCAACGCCCGGGAAAGCTTGTCGTCCAGACCGAAGTACCGGGCCCGGTCCCAGAACTTTGGACGAATGCCGGTGGCCTTGTGCCGACCCAGGATGCGGCCGTCGGATGTCTCGTCCAAGTATTCAAACACCATCAGATCCTGCAAGGTGACAACATCGCCCTCCATGCCAACCAGTTCGGACACCTGGGTGATCTTGCGCGACCCGTCGCGCAACCGCGCGGCCTGGACGATCAGGGTCACGGCGGCGGCGATCTGTTCGCGGGTGGCCTTGGCGGGCAAGCTGAAGCCGCCCATGGCGACCATGTTCTCGATACGCGAGATGGCCTCGCGCGGGCTGTTAGCATGAACCGTGCCCATCGAGCCGTCATGGCCGGTGTTCATGGCCTGAAGCAGGTCGAAGGCTTCGGGTCCTCGCACCTCACCGACAATGATCCGCTCTGGGCGCATGCGCAGACAGTTGCGGACCAGGTCGCGCATGGTGACTTGGCCAATGCCCTCCAGGTTGGGTGGGCGGGTTTCCAGGCGCACCACATGCGGGTTCTTCAACTGCAACTCCGCGGCGTCCTCGCAGGTAATGACGCGCTCCGCCGGGTCGATGTAATTGGTCAGGCAGTTGAGCAGCGTTGTCTTGCCCGAGCCGGTGCCGCCGGAAATCAGGATGTTGCAGCGCGAGGCCGAGGCCACTTCCAGCAACGCCGCGCCCGGTGGGCTGATGGACCCGAATTGAATCAACTCCGTAAAGGTCAGCTTGTCCTTTCTGAACTTCCGGATGGTCAGGGTTGGGCCATCCAGGGCCAAGGGCGGAACGATGACATTGACGCGCGACCCGTCGGCGAGACGGGCGTCGCAAATGGGGCTGGCTTCATCCACGCGGCGTCCGACGGCGGAAACGATGCGCTGGCAGACATTCATCAACTGTGCATTATCACGAAATTTGATCGGGGTTATCTGCACCTTTCCATTTGTTTCAATGTAAACTCTCTCGTAACCATTGACCATGATGTCGGCGATATCATCACGCGCCAGAAGTGGTTCCAGGGGCCCGAGGCCCAGGATATCGTTACAGATGTCATCAATGATTTGTCTCTGCTCCTGGTTGTTGACCAGGAAGTCGCGCATGGAAATGATCTCGTTGATGACGTCCGAGATCTCCTCGCGCACCGCCGCCGGGGACAGATTGCTCAACTGTCCCAGATCGATGGCCTCGATCAGGCTGTTGAAGACGGATACCTTGATTTCATCCAGGCGGACGGCACGCGCCTGGGCACGCTCAAGACTGTCCTCATCGACCACGGCCGCCGCGGGTGGGGGCGGCGATGTGGTCGGCGCCTTGGGTTTGGGGTCGCGCGGCGGCTCGCTCTTGGCCGCCACCGTTTGGGGTGCCTCGATCCGGTCGTTGTCCTCGACGACGTGCAAGCCGCTCCGCGCGGGTGCGACCGTATGCGCCGGCCCACCGGCCTTGGGTCGCGGTGGTGGCGGCGACGGTGGCCGATCCCCCTTGCCGCTGGCGTCCGAGCGGCGTCCGAACATCGCGATCTCCTCAGTGGAGGCGCACCCCGGAATCCTCTGGCAGGACACGGCGGCGGGAGGACCTTTGATCCTCGCTTATCCAGACTAGCAATGATCCCCAGGGCAGGAAAGCGGCTCCGTCACAGGTGCCAGGACAACGGGCCCAGGGTAACGGCCAGGACCGTGCGCGGCGAAGGAGATCCGTCGCGTCCCGAGGATGTTCAGAGCCCGTCCGGAAAGTCTCGGGAACCGCAATATATTGTGCGCCCGTACCCCGATCGCATTCCGAATGTGGTGCTTTGCAAGGCTTTCCGGACAGACACTCAGGTTGAGGGCCTCTTCAACAGGAAAACCTCATACCGGGCACTTGAAAGGTGCGACGCATGTCCATCCGAATACAGTGATTGTTGCGCACATTACCCTGAAACTGCTGTCCTTTTCGGAGACAGTGGGAAACGTCTCGAGTACCGCAGGGCATTGCGTGCTGATCCCCGAACACCATGCCGTATGTGGCGTCCTTCGGGGCTTTCCGGACAGGCACCAACGGGTGGCGCTGTCCGTGGGCGGGTGGCGGGCACCGCCGCCTATCGCCCTTTGGCCGAAATCAGACCGCTCAGCATGCTTTTCTTCGCCGGTTTGCGGGTCCCGGCCTGGCCGGCGGTTTCGTCGAGCCACAATGCTGTCATCATTTGCCCGAACGCCTTGTTGAACGCCTTGCTGGCTCCCTTGCGGACGACGGGTTCGCCGTTGTTAAGCGCCTGTCCGAAAGCCCCCGGCTCGAACGGCAGTGAAGCGGCTGGCGCGCGTCCCACCACCTCCTCGAAGTCCTTGGCTCCCAACTCAGCCTTGGGGGCCAGGCCCACCTTGTTCAGAATAAGACTGGTTGGGCGGTTGAGGCCGCGTTTCTCGGAAAGAAAGCTCATCATCTTCTGCGCGTCGCGAAGGTTGCTGAGGTCGGGATAGGCGATGACCGCCACCGCCGTCGAATCCAGCAGCGTGTCACGCACCCAGGCCGACCACTGACGCGGCAGGTCCAGCACAACGGCGTCATACTGGCGGCGCAGGATTTTCAGGAAGTCCTCGAGCACCTCGGGGGGAGGGCGGAAGGCGATGTCCAACTGGGCCTTGCTTCCCAGAAGCATCAGATGATCGTCGTAGCGCTGCAGGTAGCGATCGAGCAAGAGGCTGTCCAGGTTCTCGGACTGGGACAGCACGTCGGCCGCGGACTGGCGTGGGTTGAGGTTCAGGTTGACAGCGGCCGTGCCGGCCGAGATGTCCAGGTCCAGAAGCACCACCTCGCCCTGCAACTCGTGCCCCAGCCTGTAGGCGAGATTGCAGGCGAGGGCGCTGGCCCCGACGCCACCGCGCACGCCAATGACCGAAACCACGGGCGCCATGTCGGCATCGCCCTCGTCGCTGCACACCCGCACGATGGTGTTGAGCAGGTCCTCGGCGGTCAGCGGAGCAACAAAATAGTCGGACACGCCCATCCCCAGCAGGCGTCGATACAGATCGATGTTGTTGTCAATACCGCAGACGATGACGCGGCTCTCGGGCGCCACATGGTCGGCGACAGCATCGAGGTCGTCGAGCATGGCGTCCTCTTGCTTGTCACTTTCCAGGACCAGCAGGGTGGGGCTTTCCATGCGCGACAGGATCTTGGCTGCGACCGCCAAACCGCCATCGTGAAGCCGCAGTTTCGAGCGGCGCAGGCGTGCATCCTCTGAGACGTCCAGGACCGCCTGGCGAGTCTCCTCGGACATCACGAACGCCTCTACCGTGATGCGCATGATCTCGCCTCTCTCCCGCCGTCACCGCCATGGGGGCGGCGCGTTGTGCCGCCGCCAAGCTTTGCGGAACTCGGGCGCGCCGCACGGCGGGCGTTATTCCTCAACATCGGCGATCGCGCCTTCCTCTTGCGTCGGGGCCCTGGTCTCGGTGGTCTCACCCGCACGGTACTTTTCCAGAATGACCACCATACGCCCGGCGTCATAGTTCCCCATGGACCGCGCGCGCTCCAGATCGCCGGGGTCGGACAGCATCAGGCCGATATTGCGGGTTATGGAGCACCCAAAGTTGGTGTGTGGCATGCCGCTTGGGTTGAAGCCGGTCTCGCCGGACCAGTCGCCGCAATTGGGCACGATCGCCGTATAACCCCGGAACGCCAACCCCACGTGGCCATCGCTGGGAGGGATATAGTCAAACGCTGTGATCGGGTCGAGTACCTCGGTGGGCACGCCCTGGCTTTCCAGCCATCCGACAAGCGCCTGCACCGCCTCGGTGTCCGCCGCGGTCATGGTCGACGGCGGCATCAGACGCATGGGTGTGCGTCCACGTCGCTGATAGTCAGCCAGGAAACCTTGAGGAAGCGCTGTCCGCCGGCGACCATCCCGATGGATGACCCAGGGCAATGGCACCTCGGTACGGAAGGTCTTTTCCTCCACCTTGATCTGGTAAGGCGTTTCGGTCCGGATACTCCCGGCGTTATGGCAGCCGCCTGCGCCAAGGGAAACCGACACAGCGACCCCCGCGGCGATCGCAATGCGGCGCATCATGGAGCCATGACGGGGCCTGGCGCTCCGGTTCTGCCGCGCCTGGCGCAACGGGGGGCGGACCATCGGCCTTACTCCATGATGTAGCCGACCGGGGCCGAGACCGAGAAGGCGGGCCGATCGCCCGTGCCGGGCCCTCCGCCATAGCGGTCGTGCAGCTTGCCGAACAGATAGATGTCGATGTCGTCGGCGGGCTTAAAGCCATCGGTGGGCGCCGATAAGGTGGGGCCGAACTCGCGCGGGCGCACCTTGAAGGCTTGAACGAGCACAACCAGCTCAGACCGTTGATTCTCGAAGTCGTGGCTGCGGAACAGGGCGCCCAGCACAGGCAGGTCCTTCAGCCCCGGGAAACCCTGGACAGCATTGCGATCCTCGTCCTGTAGCAGGCCGGCGATCATCAGGCTCCCGCCCGAGGGCAGCATGACGGTGCTGTTGGCGCGACGCACGCTCAAGCCAGGAATGACCAGGTTGTCCAGGACGAAGGTGAATTCGTCGGCGATGCGGCTCACCTCGGTTCTGACACGCAGGCTGATCTGATTGTCCGATAGAACCACCGGCGTAAAGGACAGGCCGACGCCGAACTCCTTGAACTCAATGATCACACGACCGTCCTGGTCGCGACCGACGGGAACGGGGAACTCGCCGCCGGCGAGGAAGTTGGCGGTTTCTCCAGAAATGGCGGTCAGACTGGGTTCGGCCAACACCTTGATCAGTCGTTGCTCTTCCAGCTGTTCAATGTTCAGGGTGTTGCCGGCCGGGTCGGAGATACGGATCGTGCCCGATCCAGGGTTGACCAGGCCATCGACCTCGACCAGGGGGCCACCCGCGATCGCGTCTAGAGCGGTTCCCTCGAACAACGAGTCGCCCGTTCCTGTGTTGAAGGACAGGCTGTTGTCCATGACCTTTCGAACCGTACGGTTCATTTCGGCAACCGTCACGTTCAGCAAGACCTGCTGATCGCCGGCCACGGCCAGGGAGTTGATGACCTCGCCGCCATCGCCGCCCGCGAACTGAGCGGCGACCCGGGCGGCATTGTCCGCAGCCGCGACCGAGCCCACTTGGCCCGTCAACACCACGCCGCCCTGGGTGGGCGTCACCTCGATCCGGCTGTTGGGCATGATCTTGGCCAGCGCGCGGCGCAGCCCCTCAAGATCCGCCTCGACCACCACCTCCACATTGCGCACCACCCGGCCTCGGGTATCCACCAACAACAAATTGGTCGAGCCGACGCCGCGCGTGGCGACGAACACCTTGCCGGGCTGAAGGACGACCACCTCGGCCACTTCCGGACGGGGGACAACGACATCCTGGAACGGGCGGTCGACCGGAATTTCTATGGCCTTGCCAACGGTGGCGATGATCAGGTCACCGTCGCGATGCACGCCCACCGGCAACCGATGCTGGACGGGCCGTATGACGTCGGCACCGTTCAGGCCAAGCGTGTCGGTCGAGGCGAGGTCCTCGGGTGCCGGCGGCGGGGTGGCCACCGGCAAAGGGTCCCGCCCCGCTGGTGGGGTGGGACGTGGGGCAACGTCTGGGGCGTCGATGGGCGCGGGCGTTGGCGCTGGAGCCGTTGGGCGCGGCGGTGTCGCGACGGCCCCGCCGATGGTCGGCGCAATGGGGATGAGCTGGGCAGAGGCGGTGGGTGCCCGACCTGACGGCGACCACTGCCACTCCAGGGCGCCGTCGGCGGTCGTGGCGGAGGCAGCGACGCTGCCTGGCTCGGCGCGTTCCTCTTGTGTGCTGTCGGTCCCCGAACGCTGGTCGCCGATCACCGGCGTGTCCTCGGCGGCATGAGTCGAGGGCAGGGGCGCGGGGTCCATGGCGTTCGTGGCCGGCGCGGTCGGTGGGGCCGGGTCGAGCGGTGTCGACGCCGCGGGCGCGGCTGGCTCCGTGACGACGGGCTCGATCGACGGGGCGGGCGGTTGGACCGTTTCCATCGACACCGGGGGTAGGGGATCCAGGGTGCGGATCAAGGCGCGCGTCTGATCATCGGCCGCGGTTGCCCGGCCGCTTGTCAGGGCCAGGGCAATGGTCCCCGCGCTCAGCGCGACGGCGAGCGCCAGCGCCAGCCGAGGACGATCGCGGCCGCGATGCGGAGGCAGGAATGTCAAGGCCGGGGTCACGACGTGCCGTCCTCCCGAGTGCGGTCACCGTCCGCTTGGTTAGGATATTACCCAACCGCAAAGTCCTTTGAGGAGATACGTTAGGATACTACATCAGAAATGGTTAACAAGCTATTCCTGTATAAGGATTTCATCGGATGGAATGTCGTCGCCCGGCAGGGCGCCAATGTCCACCGGTAGGGGCGATCCGGCTCCCGGGTCCGCCGTCTCCTCGTCCTCCGGGGACGTACCGACGGTTTCCTGTTCAATCTCGTCGTCGCGGACCCGGTGAACGGTGACGGACCACGTCGGCGGCGGGGGCGCCGGCACGGCCCCCGCGCCCTGGGATGAGCGGCCCAGCTCCTCGATCATGCGGCGAACCTGTTCGGCCTGCTGCTCTTCAAGACGCGCCCGTTCGGCCCGCTCCCGTTCCAACTGCTGTTCCATGCGGTCGAGTTGCCGACGCAGATCCGCGATGTCTCCAGCTTGCCCGTCGCCCCCCTGCGCGATGTCGATCATGCGGGCGATCCCTGGGCTGATGCCGCGATCACTGACCACCTGGTGGCCCATCGGACCACGCTCGTCCCCGAGACCCAGCAGGGCGGCCAGCCCCACCGGTTTCTCGGTGTCGGACAGGCCACGGAGCACCAGCGCGACGTCGCCCATGGTTTCCGCCAGGGCAATCGTTTCGGCCTGGCTGGGGTCGACCTCCAGGGTGACCGTATCCACCTCCTCGGGCTTGCCATCGTTTTCCTCGAAGGTCTGGTCCACGGCCATGACGCGCACCGACTCGACGACGGTTTCCGATACATGGCGCAAGGCGACGCCCTGCAACCCGGCCTGGGCGATGACGGTGCTCGGCAAGGTGTCGCGCAGGTCGTGGGTGAGCATCACGTTGACGCGGTCGCCAGGCTTAATGAACCCCGTGCCGCCGGTACCGGGCGTGACCTCGACTGAGATCGCTACCTTCCCCGGCTCCAGGGCGCCGGCCATGAAGCCTGCGTCGGCGCGACGGAACAGCATGGCGTCGGTGATCGGTTCACCCGGCGCGATGAGGCGGCGCACGATCTTGCCGTTGACGCCCTGTTCCAGCCGATTGCGCTGGGAGAAAACCTGCGCTTCCGTCTCACCCTCGACGGAGCCGATGACCTTGTATCCGGGCCGGATGTCTTCGGGTGGCCAGGGTTGCCATCGGACCTGCGTGTCACGCATCGTCGCGCCGGCCTCAATCTCGCGATCGGCGACCATCACCCGCTGTCCCGTGAACGTGGGGAGTTGTTCGACGCCCTGGCTGGCCAGTTCGCGTTGCCGGGCAAGATAGTCGCTGGCGAGATAGGCCGCGCCCCCCGCCGCGGCGAGGGCCACGAACAGCACGATTATCAAGACCACGCGCATGGCATTCGCTCCCGCTTGCTGGGGCTATCCACCCCCTCCGCCCCGCCCATCGCGACCGTGGGTCAGGGCATCGCCGTCAGAGGGCGCCGGCGGGCGGACCCAACCCGCCACCTCTCCAGATGATCAGAGTCCCGATCATGATTGCAAGCCCATACGGTATGTTCTGACGGTTTCCTTGCTCAGTGGTAAACAAATTCCTGATAATCTTATGACTTTCCTTGATTTTTCGCGGTAGCAGCCGTCCGGCCAGCAGCACCAGCGCAACACCGCCGCCGGCCATCGCCACCCACGCCAGGAAAACGAGCAGAGAGGCCGGTTGGACCCATAAGGTGAGCGCGGCCAGGAGCTTGACATCGCCTCCGCCCCAGAGGCCGGCATAGAACAGGCCAGCGCCCAGGACGAACACGATCGCCGCCAGACCCGCCGACAGGCCCAGGGCTTCCAGCGGCCAGGCGCCGGCCAGCGCCGCCGTAAGCAGGAACAACAGGATCAGGGCCACCGGAAAGGCGTTGGCGATCTGGAAGCGCAGTACGTCCTGGATGGCGGCCAGTATACAGAGAAGGACCACCAAGGTCGTGGCGACCTGGGGCGTCCAGGCGGTCAGGAGGCTGATGTCTTCGGGCAACGCGGGCACCCTTCGCGATGATCGGGCCGAGTCGTGGCCGCTCTTGCTTTGGCCAAGCGGTTATAAGCCCGACCCTTCGCCGTGAATTGACGTCCGAAGGCACGGCGGCCGGGGTGTTCAAGCGATGGGCGCGCGACACCGCGCCAAGCGCGATAACCAGTTCTAGCAAAGAAAAACCCGCCCCCGGTTCGGGGGCGGGCAGGAAGATCAAGAACGGATGGCACACGACGTCATCCTCCGCCGGAGACCATGTCGTCGTGCGCACCCGTCGCCGAACGATCGGATTAGATGCCATCCGCGATGGTATTGAACTTGGCCAGCAAGTCGGTACCGATGGTGGTGATAACGCCGATGATAATCGCGGCGATCAGGGCCGCGATCATGCCGTATTCGATGGCGGTGGCGCCCTTGTTGTCACGGGCCAGAGCCTTCAGGTGGATCAGCATGGTCTCAAACATTCCTCTGTCTCCTTCCTTCGCGCTGCCGCGCTTCGATCGATGTTCTATCGAACGCGTTCCATGTCGTTCAGAATCTGCTCTCGAAGAGGCTACGGTCTCTCGACACCACGATCATGACCGGATACCTGTTAGCAAACCGTGACCCTGATCACACTCTTGACTGTTTTTTTTGTCTGCGTGCCAGGTGTTTCCGAAACAGGATCGAGTTGCCCGAGGCTAGGTGTCGACAGGTGATAACCTCAATCCGGGCACGGTCACATTCAACGTACAGCGAGATCGGAAAAAATCAAGCTTCCCATTCGGCTAGGTCTCCCAACGCGAATGAACACTTGGCGACACATAGAGGAAATACCCGAACACCCCTTTCGTTTGTGATCTTTCGGTTGCTGCGTGTGCTCGAGTCGGCGCCCTTATGGACAGCATGTCCTGATGGGCCTGTTGGGGCGGTGGATCTCGGGTCCAGAAATAGATGTATACGATCCTCTCCGTGTCTGTCTGGAACGCCCTGAGAAACATCACATACGGCATGCTACTCAGGGATCGATACACGAGACATGACTGTTTCCGACACTTTCCGAGTGGGCCCTCACATGCGTACGGAACCCCTCCATGAGTAACGTGTTTTCGCGTTTTCAGAGCACGACCACGGGAACAGGACTTGAATCCACGACCATCTGAACCCATGATAACGCGGCGCGGAACAATGACCAACGTCACAATATAGTATTACTGGCCCCAGTCATTTCCCAGGTATTGGAGCCATCGGCGCCGCGCTCCAAAAAGCCATGAA
>JANQGN010000675.1 GCA_028277295.1 Rhodospira sp. | reverse complement strand
AGCGTCGAGATCCCCCAACGATGTTTTTGGCGCGCTGAAGTGCTTCACGTCTCCCCTCGCCCATGCGGGCCCGCTGGGCGACCCGCATGATCAGCAGGTCCCCAGTACGGTGCCCAGGAGGCCCTCCGCCCGCTCGACGGCCTCGGGGCCGGTGGTCGTCGCCGCGTCGGCGCCCACCCGCGTCGCGATGGATGGTTCCCCCCGAACCACCACGCCCCCAAGAACCACGCCCAGTTTCTGATTGTCCGAGGCCCGGCGCAGGCATTCGATGCCCCGTGCCAGGCTGGGCACGCGGCACGGCCGGGTGACCGACAGATGGGCCACTGCCAGCCACTCCTCGCGTACCAGGCGCATCAACGCCTCATAGGTTTCGACCGGTGGCGCCTCCACCACGTCCCAGCCGGCGCGCCGGAAAAGGGTGGCCACCATGAGACCGGCGCAGGTCGGTTCCTCGCCGGGGACGGCGGCGACCAGAACCCGCCGGTCGAGTCCGCGCAGGTCCGTGTCGCCCATCAGTTCCCGGTCCAGGTCGTGCAGGACCCGATGCAGCCGCTCCACCGCCAGCGACACGTCGGTGAAGGCGTCGCCCAGACCATTCCACTGTTCGTCAAAGCGACGGGCCACCGGGTCGAGCAAGCGCGCATAGATCAGATCGTCGTCAACCCCATCGCGGCGCATCCGGTTCACCAGCGCCAGGGCGGCCTCGTTGCCGTGGGCCACCAGCACGCGCGCGAGCGTCTCCACGTCGCGATCGCTGGGCGCCGGTCCCTCGACGCCGCCCGCCGCCCGCCCGTCCGGGCGACCTTCGCTCCCACGGTAGGCCTTGAGAAGCCTTGGTATGACCTCCCCCTCGATCACACTTGTCAAGGCACCCTCCTCCCGAGCCTCGGCTAGGGCCTCATCATGAGACGGGTCGGAAGACAGGGGAGTCGACCGTGTCTCCTCCCGCGGTCCCCAACCACGATGTCCCCGGGACTCAACATCATCCTCGCCCGAGTCGCGGCCGGGGGACCGACGCGGGGGGATCCATTGGCTCCCGACCTGCCAGCTTCCCGTTCCCAGCCTGTCGGACCGCCGCCACAAACCCGTGTCCACATCCGGGCGCCGCTGACCAGTCATGGCGCTTCCCCTCCCTCCTCGATGAAAGACCATTTTTGTGGCCTGGGAATATCCTTTCGCATTTTGTCGTTCAAGGGACACAAAAGGTCCATATGCGAAAGAACGACCCGAGCTGTCTTCGACCACGCCTTGCGCGTGATCCAGCCAGGGGCCAGACCTGGACACTTCATCAAGAATCAGGGCCGGACGCAACCGAGTCCTGTCCGGCGGACGTCTTAACCTCACCTCAGCCGACTCCGTTTGTCAATAGTGATTGACGTCGTGCTAGGTTGACACGTGGCATGCCTGCCCATAGAGTCAGCCTGGAAGAGAGAGGCGCGGACGACCCCCCATGCGACCATGACCCTGGACCGGCGGGCCCGAGGGGCATGGCCGTTAACCGGGTTGATCGGAGCTCCGGTTCGGGGCATTCCGTTTTCGCCAGGACGGCGGTCCGCCCTGGACGGGTCCCGCCGGTGGGGGCGCTGGTCGGGCCAAGCCCGATGGGGCAGGGGCCGCACCCTTGGAACGGACCGGAGTTTCACGGCGCGCCGTTGCGCGGAACGGGCCTGTCCGTTGGTCGCGTGGCCGCCGGCGGAGCCAGGAAGGAGGGTTGGCAGACCGATGTTCTCGTTCAACATTGACCGCATGATCGCCACCGTGGACCGCTGTCCGTGGTCGGCGCACGCCGGCCTCGCCGCCCCCCGCGGCGGC
>JANQGN010000470.1 GCA_028277295.1 Rhodospira sp. | reverse complement strand
CGTGCCCTATTATGGCCTTCTCGCGGCCCAGGTGGGTGGCCGGGACGTGATCATCAGCCGGAGCGGGTTCTCGGGCGAGGCCGGCTATGAGATCTATCTCCGCGATGCCACCAAACACGCCGACGCCATGTGGAACGCCGTTCTCGCGGCGGGCCAGAGGCATACCCTGATGGTCATCGCCCCCGCGCATCATCGGCGCATCGCCGCCGGCATCCTCTCCTGGGGCCAGGACATGGACCAGGAGACCCTGCCGTTTCAGTGCAACCTGGGTTATCAGGTGCCACGCAAGAAGACCGCCGACTACATCGGCAAGGCCCGCCTGGAGCAGGTGCGCGCCGACCTGGAGGCCGGCCGCGAACCCTATCGCTTGCAGTTGGTGGGCCTCGCCCTCGGTGGCCGGCCGATCACTGACTACGCGCCCGACTTCTGGCTGATCTCCGGCCCCGAGGGCGGCGAGCCCATCGGCTATGTGACCTCGCCTTGGTACTCGCCGGAACTGGGCGGCAACATCGCCATGGCCTATGTGCCCTATGGTCTGCGGGCGGAGGGCACGCGCCTGACGGTGTGGCTGCCGGATGCCTATGCCGAGACGCCGGGCGAGCCCGTCCGTGCCCAGGTGGTGCCCATGCCGTTCCGCGCCTCCCACGCCCCCAGCGCCCGCGAGCTGGCCCGCGCCGACGGACGCGACGCGGCCTATTAGGGCAAATCCCGAGCGATCCGAACCGGATCGCCATGGAAGACTTTTGGGGACGATTTGCTTCAATATCAGAATACTAGAGCATGGTGGGTGAGTCGAACATCACGCACCATGCTCTAAGGCCGGGCGCGCCAAGGACAGTCTGGCCGCGAGCGGGGTGTGCCGCCATGACCATCGAGACCACCGGGCTCAGCCTGTCTGAGTGTCTGTCCGGAAAGCCGTGCAATACACCACCTACGGAATGTGATCCGGGCACGGGCACACACTACATTGCGGTTCCCGAGACTTTCCGGACGGGCTCCGCCGGGCTGGCGAGCCATCCCGCCCCCCGGTGGGACGGCTTGCTTGACGGCTTTTCCATCGAGGTCACCCCGGGCGCGGCGGCCAAGGTGGCGTCGTTCGCCGCCCTGCTGCCCCCTGGCACGGCGGTGTATGTCACACATTTTCCAGGCACCGACACCAGCGCGGCCCTGGCCCTGTGCGGCCGGCTGAGCGCGGAGGGCCTGCGGCCGATCCCCCATCTGGCGGCGCGCAACCTGGGCAGCCGCGCGGCGCTGACCGACTGGCTGGCGCGCGCCGTGGAGCAGGCCGGCGTCCGGTCCGTGCTGCTGATCGCCGGCGCCGCCAACCGGCCGGCGGGCCCGTTTCGCGACACCCGGGATGTGCTGGACAGCGGTCTTCTGGAGCGCGCCGGCCTTCAGGGCCTGGGCGTGGCCGGCCATCCCGAGGGCCATCCCAACGCCCGCGCGCCGGCGCTCACCGAGGCGCTCCTGCACAAGCAAGCCTGGGCCCGGGCCGCCGGCCTGGACGCCTGGATCGTCACCCAGTTCACATTCAGCGCCGCCCCGGTCACGCGATGGCTGGCGCGCCTCGCCGAGGCCGGCGTCACCCTGACGGCTCGGATCGGGCTGGCCGGGCCGGCCAGACCCTCCACCCTGATCACCTACGCCCGGCAGTGCGGCGTCGGCGCCTCGCTACGGGTGCTGACCCGGCGCCCCGACGTGATGACCGGCCTGCTGCGCACCTGGACGCCAGACGGACTCGTCGATGACCTGTCGACCGCAGGGGCAACCAACCTGGCCGGCCTGCACCTGTTCCCCTTCGGCGGTCTTGCCCGCGCCGCCGACTGGGCCAGGACCCGACGGGCCGAGGCCCCAGCCCCCGCGTCCCGCGTCATCGCCTGAGCGCCCCCACCGCCGGCCTGTCATCGCCAGGGCGGATGCGGTATGGGAGAGGCATCGTGCCGACCTCGCCGCAGGGACCCATCGATGCCACCCACCGCCCCCCGCCTCTACGTGGCCGTCACCCCGCACGGCTACGGCCATCTCGCCATGACCGGCGCCGTGCTGGACGCGCTGCGCGCGCGGCGGCCGGACGTGGCCGTGACCCTGGAAACTACCCTGCCCGCGCCGATCGTGCGCGCCCGCGTGACCGACCCGGTCACTCTGGTCCCGGAGACCGATGACTTCGGCCTGGCGATGATCGACTCGAACACCATCGACCTGGAGGCCAGCGCCGCCCGCTACCGCGCCCTGCACGCGGACTGGGAGAGGGTGGTGGACCGCGCCGCGCGCCGCATGGCCCCACACGCGCCGGACCTGGTGCTGAGCAACGTCGGCTACATCACGCTGGCGGCGGCACACCGCCTGGGCGTCCCGACGCTGGCCCTGGGGCCGTTCACCTGGGCGCATATCTATCGGCACTACTTCGCCCATCGCCCCGAGGCGCCGTCCATCCTGGAGACCATGGAGCGCGCCTATCGGGACACCCGCGCGGTGATGGTGGCCGAAGGCGCCCTCCCCCTGGACGACCTGCCGAACCGGATGCCCATCGGTCCCCTCGGCACCGCTGGCAGCGCCCATCCCCAGGCCCTGCGCGCCGCCCTGGGTGTGGGCCGTGACACGCGCCTGGCGCTGGTGACTTTCGGAGGCATCGCCTCCGGCCTGGACCTGGCCCGCTGGCCACGGGACACCGGCTGGCGCTGGCTGGTGCGCGGTGGTGTCGCCGCCGATCACCCCGACGCCCACGATACCGACCACCTGTCGGACTGGCGCTTCCAGGACGTTCTGGCCTCCTGCGACGCCGTGGTCACCAAGCTTGGCTACGGCATGACCATGGAATGCGGGCTGAGCCAGCGCCCCACCCTGTACCTGGGCCGCGCCGACGGCTGGCCGGAGGAGCCGTTCCTCATCGACTGGCTGGGGAGGCACACGGCCCTGCGAGCCGTCGCGCGGGACCGGTTGTGGACGGGGGACATCGCCGGGGACCTGTCGACGCTGTTGGACCAGCCGATCCCGGGCGCGCCGCCCCGGCCGACCGGCGCGGCCGAGGCGGCGGCCCTCATCGAACGGAGTCTGGCGGCGGACCCGCCGTTGGCCTCCATGCCCGCCATGGCGCGGGGCGAGGCGGCGGACACCCGCTGACCGCCAGCGCGCCCTGAGCAAGGCCCACCCAATCCACCCCAGATAATTCGACATGTATCGAAATGAGGGCTGGACGGGCGCTTCATTTTGATTATCATCAAAACATGAACCCGACGCTGTTCGCCGACATGTTGGCGGCCCTGGCCGCCGAGCCACGCGTTCGGGCGGTGCAGGCGATGGTCTTGGCCGGGGCGCGCGGGGTCAGCGCCGGCGCCCTGGCGCAGCTTTGTCACGTGTCTCCATCCACCATGTCGTTTCACCTGAACCACCTGCGGCTGGCCGGCCTGGTTGAAAGCCGCCGCGAGGGACGAACGCTCTACTACATCGCCAACCTGGCCGCCCTGGAGGCGTTGGGAACCGCCCTCACCCGTGGGTTGGTGCCCGACCGCCAAATGCGCCTGTGCCTGAAAGGAGCTGTCATGTCCGCCCCGGAAGCCCCGCTGACCGTTCTGTTCCTGTGCACAGGCAACTCAGCGCGCAGCCTGATCGCCGAGTCCATCCTGATGCGCGAGGGCGCCAGCCGGTTCCGTGCCTCCTCGGCCGGATCGCACCCGCGCGGCGAGCCTCATCCGGAGGCCCTGGCGGCGTTGCGCCGCGCCGGCTATCCCACCGACGGCCTGCGCTCCAAGAGCTGGGACGAGTTCGCCGGACCGGACGCGCCCACCATGGACTTCGTCTTCACGGTCTGTGACGACGCCGCCGCCGAGACCTGCCCGGCCTGGCCCGGCCAACCCATGACCGCCCATTGGGGGGTCCCCGACCCGGCCGCCTTCCAGGGCACGGAGGCGGCCACCGCCGCCATCTTCAACGACACCTTCCGCATGCTGTTCAACCGCATTTCGCTGTTCGTCAACCTGCCCCTGGCCTCCCTGGACCGCTTGAGCCTGCAACAGCGGGTCCAGGCCATCGGCGCCATGGCGCGCGATCCGCAGGCCACCGAGGACCACGGGTCCACATCATGAACGGCGATGGGTCCGCGCAGACCAGCGACGACGGCGGCCTGGGGCTGTTCGGGGGCTTCCTGACCCCGTTGGTGGCCCAGGGCTCCGAACTCGGATGACAGATCCGTTAGGGTGCTCGTTTCCGTTGGAGATCCTTCGCACCCTTTGGGTGCTCAGGATGAGGATTGTCCATTTAAAACAACCTCATCCTGAGAGCCCGTCCGGAAAGTC
>JANQGN010000445.1 GCA_028277295.1 Rhodospira sp. | reverse complement strand
TGTGCCTGAGTCGGCCCCTTTTCAGTCGTTGTTACCCCGCTTTCGCCGCTGGGGTCAAGAACGATAAAGGTTTGAATTTCTTGACCCTCCTGGCCTTGGTGGAAGGCCGCCAAAGGGTTTGAGGACGCTACGTCAATTATCGCATAAGATACTTTGGCGACTGTCACACCCTGAAAGGCGGCGGCTTTTGTGGCGAATTCTGGACTCGGTTCCGGGAATGGGTTAACGACGACCACGACAGTCGCAAGGGGGCCGGTGGTGAGGCCGCGCCCGGCCCCCGCGAGCCCCCGAAAGACCAACGTTAATGATGGGAGATTGCCCGTGGGAGCCACCGGTCACGATACCCTCAAGGCCCGCCGCACCCTCACCGTGGACGGCCGCGATTACGACTACTTCTCGCTGGCCGAGGCCGGGGCAGGGGATGTTTCGCGTCTGCCTGTGTCCCTGAAGGTGCTGATGGAAAACCTGTTGCGTCACGAGGATGGGCGCACGGTCACGGTCGACGATGTCAAGGCGGTGGTCGCCTGGATGGAGACCCGCCGGTCGACTCGGGAAATCGCCTATCGGCCGGCGCGCGTGCTGATGCAGGACTTCACCGGCGTGCCGGCGGTTGTCGACCTGGCGGCCATGCGCCAGGCCATGGTGACGCTGGGCGGCGACCCGAGCCGAATCAATCCATTGTCCCCTGTTGATCTGGTGATCGACCATTCGGTGATGATCGACCACTACGCGACGCCCGACGCCCTGGCGCGCAACATGGACATGGAGTTCGAGCGCAACGGCGAGCGCTATGCCTTCCTGCGCTGGGGGCAGACGGCCTTCGACAACTTCCGCGCCGTGCCGCCGGGGGTGGGCATCTGCCACCAGGTGAACCTGGAGTACCTGGCGCGCACCGTCTGGAGCGGCGAGGACCAGGACGGCCGCCTGGTGGCCTATCCTGACACCGTGGTCGGCACCGACAGCCACACCACCATGGTCAACGGCCTGGCGGTGCTGGGCTGGGGCGTGGGCGGCATCGAGGCCGAGGCGGCCATGCTGGGTCAGCCGGTCTCGATGCTCATTCCCGAGGTCATCGGCATGCGTCTGACCGGCGCCCTGAAGGAAGGCACCACGGCCACCGACCTGGTGCTGACCGTGACCCAGATGCTGCGCGCCAAGGGCGTGGTGGGCAAGTTCGTCGAGTTCTATGGCCCCGGCCTGGCCAACATGCCGCTGGCCGACCGCGCCACCATCGCCAACATGGCGCCCGAGTACGGCGCCACCTGCGGCCTGTTCCCCATCGACGGCGAGACGCTCCGCTACCTGCGCGACACCGGCCGCGACGCCCACCAGGTGGCGCTGGTGGAGGCCTATGCGAAGGCCCAGGGCCTGTGGCGGGAGAACGGCGACGCCGATCCGCTGTTCACCGATACCCTGGCGCTGGACCTGGGCGACGTGGAGCCCTCGCTGGCCGGGCCACGCCGGCCCCAGGACCGCGTGGCCCTGTCCGGCGCCGCCGGGGCCTTCGCCGGTGCCCTCAAGGAGATGGCCCAGGTGGAGGCGCCGCGCGCCGCGCCGGTGGCCGGAGTGGACCATACCCTGTCCGATGGTGACGTGGTGATCGCCGCCATCACCTCCTGCACCAACACCTCCAACCCCTCGGTGTTGATGGCCGCCGGCCTGCTGGCCCGCAATGCCCTGGCCAAGGGCCTGACCCGCAAGCCCTGGGTCAAGACCTCGCTGGCGCCCGGGTCCCAGGTGGTCGCCGACTACCTGGCCAAGGCCGGCCTTCAGGAGCCGCTGGACGCGCTGGGCTTCCACATCGCCGGCTACGGCTGCACCACCTGCATTGGTAACGCCGGGCCGCTGGACACACCTATTGCCGAGGCCGTCGACGGCAACAGCCTGGTGGTCGGCGCCGTGCTGTCCGGCAACCGCAACTTCGAGGGCCGCATCAGCCCGCACGTGCGCGCCAACTATCTGGCCTCGCCGCCGCTGGTGGTGGCCTATGCCCTGGCCGGCAGCATGACCAGGGACCTGGTGGCCGAGCCCCTGGGCGAGGACGCCGATGGCCATCCGGTGTTCCTCAAGGACATCTGGCCCAGCGCCCGCGAGGTGGCCGACGCCGTGGCCGAGCATGTGCGGGCGGAGATGTTCACCGACCGCTACGGCAACGTGTTCGAGGGGCCGGAGCAATGGCGCGCCATCGCCGTCGCCGAGGGCAAGACCTACGAGTGGGCGCCGGGCTCCACCTATGTTCGCAACCCGCCATATTTCGAGGGCATGACCGCCACCCCGGCGCCGCTGACCGATATCGTCGACGCCCGGCCGCTGGCCATCCTGGGCGACAGCGTCACCACAGACCACATCTCCCCGGCCGGCTCCATCAAGGCCGACAGCCCGGCGGGGACCTACCTGCAAGGCCACCAGGTGGCGGTGCGGGACTTCAACAGCTATGGCTCGCGGCGCGGCAACCACGAGGTCATGATGCGCGGCACCTTCGCCAACATCCGCATCCGGAACGAAATGGTGCCGGGCAGCGAAGGCGGTATCACCAGGCACGTTCCCAGCGGGGACGTGCTGGCCATCTATGACGCCGCCATGCGTTACAAGGACGCGGGCGTGCCCCTGGTGGTCATCGCCGGCAAGGAGTACGGCACCGGCTCTTCACGCGACTGGGCGGCGAAGGGCACCAACCTGCTGGGCGTCAAGGCGGTGATCGTGGAGAGCTTCGAGCGTATCCACCGGTCCAACCTGGTGGGCATGGGCGTGCTGCCCTTGCAGTTCAAGGAGGGCACCACGCGCAAGACCCTGGGGCTCGATGGCTCGGAAACCGTCACCATCACCGGTGTCGCCGACCTCCAGCCGCGCCAGGACGTGACGGTGACCCTCACCCGCGCCGACGGCGCCACGGTGGATGTGCCCACCACCTGCCGCATCGATACCCTGGACGAACTGGAGTACTTCCGCCACGGCGGCATTCTCCCCTACGTGCTGCGGGATTTGGCGGGGCGGTAGGGGCCGGCACACCGTCGGTGCGAGGAGCGCGGCGACGAAGCGATCCGGGGCGGAGGACGCTGTCTTTTGCTCTGGATCGTTTCGCCAGCGTCATGCGACGTGGACTCGCAAGGACGCGGCCTTGTTCTGGCGCTATGGGGGTTCGGTTGGACCGGAGGCGCTTCGCGCGCGGGCTGCCGCCCGCACCCGCCTGGAGGAGACCTCCAGACCGCCCTTTTCTTTTAAGTGTGGGATCCCGTGCGCCGGCCATGCGGCGCAGCGTCGCCGTCATCCACCGGACGCGGGCGGCCCTTGCGCGCGGGGTCGTAAGGGGGAAACCATCGCGGCCCGCGCGCGAGGTGAAAAACAACATGGAATACAGCTAACATAATCAGAACATTTATTGCGGCAAAAAATAAGAGAGAATCGATGGGAAGGGACTGAGACTCAAGAATTTTCTGTTGCCCTTGAGTCAAGACGGCGCCATATTTTTCAAGGAGCGCGTTGTTGTACTCTATCCTGTACTGAAGTCTCGCATGGCGACTGTACAAGTCGAAACAGGACACAATCAGGCAAAGTGGCCAAAGGATCGACAAGAAGATGGCCGGTTCGCGTATTCTGTCCCGTCCCACAACCAGATTACACCTGAAGAACGGCGCGTATCCCCGTCGTGCGCGACATGTCGGGCAGCTTACGGCGCGCGGTTGGACCGGTGTCTGGCAGAGGGGGCAGGCCAGGGGCTTGGGCGGGTCCGGGCGTTTCGTCAACCGCGGAGGCACCCGCCCCCAATGCCCCTCGGGTCCGAACCAATGCAGCGCCGACATGCGGCGGACCTGACTATAACTAAGAAAAAGCAAAGTGAGGGAGTTAAAGGCGGGGAACAGTGATAAGTGTATTGGTTTTATAGGAAGCCCCGGCTCCAGATTTTCATGAATATTTCTGATGTAATGATTGTAATCAATGATCTGTCCTGCCGCGAGTAAGAGGCCAAAAACCATCATGACAACCGATAGCGCTCCGATGAAGCACATCGGCAGAATGCCCAAGTAGCTTATTTTTTCCCTTACGATCCCTGCGTAGGCGCCTGCATACCCCCGCCGCGCGCCGCACTTTGGACACTCGGTTGCGTCGTCGTCCACAGGGGTCAGGCAGTTGGGGCAGTGCATGGTTGGACGCCCGTTCGTCCAGAATGGCGCGCGGGCCAGCCGAGGTGTGCGACGGGGCCCGCTCGCTCGCGGATGACAAAACCCTACATGTATACGGGTCCAGCGGCAATGCTAGCGCCTATGGCGAGGTGCGAGACGCCTCCGCCGCTCGCCGCCGCCTGGCCACCACGCGCTCGCGGTGGATCACATACAGCCCGGCGGCGGTGATCAGGCTCAGGCCCACCCAGGTTCCGGCGCCGGGGAACAGCGCGAAGACCGCCAGGTCCAGCGCCGTCCCGTAGAGGATGTAGCTGTAGTCAAACGGCGCCACCAGGGCCGCCGGGGCCAGGCTGAAGGCGCGGGTCAGGGACAGTTGCGCCAGGCCGCCGATCACGCCCACGCTCAGCAGCGCCAGCCCTTGCCCAGCGCTCGCCGGGGTCCAGACCCAGACGGCGAAGGGCAGGGCGAGGACGAGCATGAGCAGCGCGTTGCTGGTCGTCACCAGGCTGGAGGGCACGGCCTTGCCGGCCATGCGCAGGCTGATCATCCACAGCGCGTAGCAGAGCGCGCCCAGCATGGCCCACAGGGCGGCGCCGCCGAACACGGCGCCCCCCGGGCGCAGGATGATGAGCGCGCCGATGAAGCCCACCACGACGGCGCTCCAGCGATGGAGGCCCACCGATTCGCGCAAGAGCGGCACCGACAGCGCCGTCACGATCAGGGGTGCGGTGAACAGGATGGCCGCGACCTCGATCAGCGACAGGGTACGCCAGGCCATCAGGAAGCTCGCCAAGGCCCCCGCGCCCAGTAGCCCCGCGATCAGCAGCTTGAGCGCGGCCCCCCGCGCCTGCCGCACCAGGGCGCGCCCGCCGCCCCCCAGCCGCCAGGCCAGCGGTAGCACGATCAGCAGCGCGCCCGCCGCGCGAAACACCAGGATCTGGGCCACCGGAAAATGGGGGGTCAGCGCCTTGGCGAAGGTGTCCATGACCGAGAACAGGGCCACCGCCAGCA
>JANQGN010000444.1 GCA_028277295.1 Rhodospira sp. | reverse complement strand
AGAGTGCCGAAGCGTGGCTGCTCATCGCACACATCCGTCGCGTCACGCGCCTCCTCGCAAGAGCCTGAAATCCCTCACGGAGTTTCGAATCGGACTCTTACAGACCGGTCATCCGAGTTCGGAGCCCTGCCTGGACCCCGCAGGCCCGCGATCAAGCGGCGGCGTAAATGCGTCAGTCCTTGAGAAGGGCCGCCCGCGTCATCAGTATCGATCGTCGGCCTGGGCCATCACTCCCACCCCCATGGCCACGCTGCCGAAGGTGATGAAGAGACCAGCGAACAGCAGCAGCAGAGTTAGCACCCACTGCTCCGATGCCAGCACCAGGGTGCCGATGCCGCCGACATCAAACCACAACAGGCCAATGCCAAAGGTCAGCGCGCCGGCCAGGCCGTAGACCAGATGACGCAGCAAGAACGCAATGGCATGGCGTTCTTGGGGATGCAGGGGCATGGGCGGGGTCTCCTGACGGACGGGGCAGGCGCCACGGCGCACGCTTCCCGGTTACCCTGGCGCGCTCTCGATGTGGGCGTCTCCCGGGCGTGACCCCGGACGACCCCGCCGTGATCCGAACCGGTCCGGCCGACCCAGCGACCAGGGGCCCGGTTACCAAGTGGTCGTGAACACGTCGACCGTGTTGTAGATCCCCTGGAGCAGCAGCGTGCCGTCCCCATCGGTGCCGACCAGAAGCCCGTCACCCGTAATAGTATACGTGTGGCCGCCGCTGACTCCCACTCGGTCGCCCTCGGCGGCGTTGAAGTCGGTCACCACGTCGGCGCCGCCATCTGGCCGCGCGTAGAAGACGTCGGCCCCACCGTCGCCGGTCATGGTGTCGTCGCCCAGGTCGCCGGTCAAGCGATCGTCGCCGTCACCACCGTAAAGGATGTCGTTCAGCTTGCCACCCCACAGCGAGTCATTGCCCATGTCGCCGTAGATGACATCCGCGTCATTGTCGCCATAGAGCGCGTCGTTGTCCTTGCCGCCTCGGATGAGGTCGGCCCCCTTGCCCCCTCGCACCACGTCGGCGGACAGGTCACCGAAAATCGAGTCGCTTCCCTGGTTGCCAAACAAGACGTCCGAGTCTCGGCCGCCCCGCAGATAATCGTCGCCATCCGCCCCCAGGATCGTGTCATTGCCCTGGTTGCCATTGATGGTGTCGCTCAGGTCGTGCCCCGTCACCGCGTCGTCGCCGGACGTGAGGCCCCACCCTGTCATGTAGCCGTCGTTGGCCGCCATCCAGCCCTGTATCTCGCCCAGGCGCTCACTGATGTTGGCCGCCCAAGAGGCGGTGGAGACGATGCCGACCACCTTGGGACCGCTGCCGTCGTCGTACCAGACCGGACCGCCGCTGTTTCCAGAGTTCACCTCGATGTTCAAAAGGTTCCAGGTATCGTACCAATAATCCTCGGTGGCGTAGCCATCATCATTGGTCATACGGAAAGATCCATTAATGGCATAAACACCAGGATATCCCGTGACATTGTAAAGACCCGAGCTTGGACTATCATCGAAGCTCATCATACCCGTCGTATAACCAATATTATTATCCAGGGCCAATAGGGCGTAATCGTCGTCCGATTCCCACTCGTAGAACAGCCCGTCCCCGGTCACGTCGGCGCCTTTGTAATCCACGTGCGCCACGGCGTGGGACCCGTAGGGCTGATCGCCACCGTCATACCCCGGATACACCGTGACGGAGGTGGCGGCACCGCCATTCAGTGCCGAATAGACCATGTGATCGGCGGTCAGGACGTCGTTTGGGCCAACCATGACACCGGACCCAACGTAGGTGGCCCCGTCAGGGAAGGTGGCGTTGACCCAGACGACCGAACTGTATGGGTAGACGTCGTTGGAGGAGCCCACGTAATCTGTCATGATTGCAATTCCTCTTAGGTAATCGCAAAACGAGCGGCCTTAAGGTGGCCGGGCGATGACATCGAGGCGAACCCCTCGCCCATCCCATGCCCGGCGACGATGGCAGGCGAGTGTGGTAAAAAAGCGGTCCCGTCCCAAGACACGGTCAGGCGGCCTCGGCGCCTGATCCCGGCGTCATGATCGCTTCCGTGGGAACGACATGGCTCTGAAGGGACGACGCGGCCGCGCGCGACCCACCGACAGGCCAGAGAAGCGTCTTGTGGACCACGGTCAATCAGAACACCGCACCGACCCCGGCTTCACCGCCAGACCAGTTGGATGGCAATGGTGTCCTCAACGAGGACACCATACCATGGCATACAACCATGGCACACGAGGGTGATTGACCCTCGACGCTCGCGGCGAAGGGACTCCGGCGGTTAACACCAACACCCGTTGACCATGACCGTTGGCGTCCGTGGCCGGCCCGCTCGGCCGATGAGTCACACTCCTCCGCCGCTGGTGTCAGAGCCCCTGGCAAACACCCATAGACTGGGTACACCCGTTCCGCCCGCGATTGAACGGGAAAAACGACTCTTGCCAGCCAAGATCAACACGCCCGGCGCGGACCAGGCGACATCGATGGGTTCAAAATCCAGTTGTATAAAAGGATTAGCGTTAGAGCATGTCGCGTGATTCCTGAATCGCCCAACATGCTCTAATGATTTGTTTTTCAAGCAAATCGTCGTCGCGATCCGTGCCAGATCGCTCGGGATTGGCTCTAGCCCGCCGGCCTCGTGGCGACCCCGGGTGGCGACCCCGGGTGGCGCCCCCGGTGGGCGCGGCGCCCGCCGCCCTCTCCCGCGGATCGCGAGCGGCGAGATGAGCGGTGATCGCGCGCGCATCCCGACTCGCCCGGTGAAGCGCCATGCGAGTCCCCCGCCGGCCCACGACCGAGGGCCTCATCCATGCTTGGTGCGGTCGAGAAGACTCGAACTTCCACCCCGTTTCCGGGACAGCGACCTCAACGCTGCGCGTCTACCAATTCCGCCACGACCGCACACCGCACCGCCCGGCGGCATGTCCGCCGGGCCCAT
>JANQGN010000417.1 GCA_028277295.1 Rhodospira sp. | reverse complement strand
CGCCAACGCCCCCATCGCCCTGATCCTGCATCCCCACCCCCAACAAGGGGGCAGCATGAACAACAAGGTGGTCTACGCCTTGCATCATGTGTTCTCGCGGAGGGGATTCTCGGTTCTCCGGTTCAACTTTCGCGGCGTTGGACGCTCCCAGGGCATCTTTGACAATGGCCAAGGAGAGTTGTCCGACGCCGCCTCGGCCCTAGACTGGCTACAGAGCATTAACGCCAATGCCGCCAACTGCTGGGTCGCCGGCTTCTCGTTCGGGGCCTGGATCGGTATGCAGCTCTTGATGCGCCGCCCGGAGATCAGCGGCTTTATCTCTGTCTCCCCCCCGGCCAACCGGCAGGACTTCACGTTCCTGGCGCCCTGCCCCTCATCGGGTCTGATCGTGCACGGGGACAAGGATGAGATCGTGCCCGACGCCGCCGTGGCCAAACTGGCCGCCAAGCTCTCCACGCAAAAGACCATCACCGTGGACTACACCGTGATTTCGGGCGCCACACACTTCTTCAGCGACCACCTTGACGACCTGTCCACGGCTGTCGACACCTACCTCGAAGCCAATGCGGACCGCATCCGCTGACGGTCCGTCCCAAACAGCCGTCCATCGCTCTCCCCGCGGGTTCTTTCTGGGCAGCGGGTGCAAAAACTGTATGGTCGGCCGCGTTGGAGCATGCTGGACGATTCGGAAATCACGCACCATGCTCTAACCGTCTGTCCGGAAAGCCATGCAAAACACCACATACGGCACGCGATTCGGGCACAGGCACACTACATATGGACGTTCCCGTGACTTTCCGGACGGACACTAAGAGGCTGATATTGAAGCAAATCGTCCCCAGACGGTCTTCCAGGGCGCACCGGTTCGGATCGCTCGGGATGTGTTCCAAGTGACGAAAGCGGCCCATCGGCCCGCCACCGCGCACGTCAGCGCCGCGTGAGGTCACCGACCTCGGGAATATAGTTTTTCAGGAGAGCCCAGCCGCCTCCCCGAAACTCGGGAGAGCCCAGGTAGCGGACCGCGGACCACCAGCGGCCGGCGGCCCGCACGATCTCCTCCTCGGCGTCTTCCAGGAATCGCGCCACATCGTCGTAGCGCGTCAGTGAACTGCTGGGCAGGTCCATTAGCCGCCGGGCCCGGGTGGCCAAGGCCTGCATGCGCGCCAGATCCGACGCCGCCAGCCGCAGGGCCGCCCCGGCCGCGGCATCGCGGTCGCGATCCCGGGCCGCCGCCGCCCGAGCGTCTTCAAGGTTTTCCAGCAGCCGGCGCAAGGGGTCGGCGTCCTCGGCCGTCCCCAGGCACACCCCCATGGACGCGGTGAGGATGGAGTAGCGCGACAGCCGGTGCAGAGTCTCCTCTGCGGAGATGCCCGCCTTGCGGGCGAACGCCTCCACCGCGCCGCCGATGGCCTCGACCATGTCCTTGCTGAACGGCGTTCGGGTGAAGGCCCGCATGATAGCCGCCAGGTTCCGCGCCGCGATCTCGTTGATCCGCTCCTCGTTCTGGATGGCCCGCATCCGCTCCGCCTCGCCCAGCTTGCCGGCCAGGGCGACCCGATTGCGCGCCCGGCGAACCTCGGTCGCGGTGATGGCCGGAAGGTCGAGGATCTCCCGGTACAAGGTGACGTCTTCAGCCGAAAGCGTGACGCGAGCCGGAAGAGCGCGCCAGTCCACCACAAACCGCGCCCCGTCCGGTCCCACCGGCAACACCGCCTCGCGCCGGCCGTTACCGCGTCCGCCGCCACCGTCGTTACCATCCCGGACAAGGGCGTCGGCCGCCGGACCGGGACCAAACTCGACCAGAACCTCTTTCATGGGCACCACTTTCAAAGCCTGGCGGCACGCCAGGACGGGATCCGGAGTGTCGCTTATACCAAGCCGCGACCAGCAAGACTCATCGCGGCTTGATAGTCACGTCATAAGGAGCGGCGGCCGGTCGGCCTTGCCACCCTGCGGGAAAACCGGATGCCCACGGAAGACAGACTCCAAATCGGGTTAAAACGTGACGCAGGGGTGGCTGGTGCGCCCGTTTCCCTCCCTTGCGCTTGGGCGGCCAGTCGCTATGGTGCCGCACCCGGATCGGTTCCATCTGTCGACCCGGCCCCTGCCCACGCCTGGACCCGGACGCCGTGGATCATCGGTCACCCTCCCCACACCATCCTTTGTGGCTCGCCGGCGGCATGGCAAGCGCCGGCGCCGCCGCCCTGTCCTTTGACGGCGTGACTCACGGCTATCACGCTGGCGCCCCGGTTGTCCGCAACCTGACACTGACGCTGGCCCCGGGGGAGGTGGTCTGCCTGCTGGGACCGTCGGGGTGCGGCAAGACCACCACCCTGCGCCTGGCCGCCGGCCTCGACCGGCCCTGGTCCGGCCGCATCGGCATCGGCGGGCGCCTGGTGGAGGACGCCGGACGCGTCCAGGTGCCGCCGGAGCGGCGTCGCGTCGGATTTCTGTTTCAGGACTTCGCCTTGTTCCCTCACCTGTCGGTGTTGGGAAACGTGCTGTTCGGTCTTAAGGGATGGCGGCGCAAGGAGGCCCGCGCCCGGGCGCTGGCCATGCTGGGCACGGTGGACCTGGCCGACCGGGCCAACGGCTATCCCCACCAGCTATCCGGAGGCCAGCAGCAGCGCGTGGCCCTGGCCCGGGCGCTGGCGCCGAACCCGGCCCTGCTGCTGCTGGACGAGCCGTTCTCGGGCCTGGACACCCGCCTTCGCCGCGCGGTGCGCGAGCAGACCCTCCGCGTTCTGCAGCGCTCCGGCGTGGCCGCGCTGATGGTCACGCACGATCCCGAGGAGGCCATGTTCATGGCCGACCGCGTCGCCCTCATGCTTGCCGGCCGGGTGGTGCAGGTGGACAGCCCCACGGCCTTGCACCATCGGCCGCGATCGGCCTTCGCGGTGCGCTTCTTCAGCGAGGTCAACGAGTGCGTGGGCCGCGTCGAGGGCGGCCGCGTGGCCACCCCGCTGGGCGTCTTCGAGGCGCCGGACCTGGCCGAGGGCACGGCGGCGCGGGTGCTGGCCCGACCCGAGGCGCTGAAACCCACCCGCGCGGGCAAGACCGGACGGACCGCCCGCGTGGTCTCGGTGCGGCCCCTGGGTCACGAGACCATCCTGTTGCTGGCCCTGGCTCCGCCCGGCTCCGCCCCCCCGGAGATGCCGCTCACCGCGCGGGTGCCCGGCCAGCCCGCTTGCGCACCGGGCGATCTGGTTCACCTGGCGATCGAGGCCAGCGAATGCTTCGTCTTCCCCGACGAGGGTCCGGACACCACCATCGAGGCGTCGCCCGTGACGCGGTCCTGACGACCGCCGGCCGTCAGCCGCCGACCAGGGTGGTGAACAGTCCCAGGGTGATGGTGCCGCCGTGGGAGCAAGTGTCGCCCATGCGCGCCGCCGGCATCTTGCCAATCAGGCAGGTGGCCGAGCCCTTGACGATGGTGTCCGGCGGGCCGACGCAGGTCGCCGTGTCGCCCAGGCGCGCCGCCGGCAGCTTGCCGATCAGCACCGTCGTCTCCCCCTTGATGATCGGGCCGCCCACGTGGGGCACGACGCCCGTGACCATGGGGCAGACATGCAGGTCGGTCATGCGCGCGGCGGGCTGGCCCATGGGACCCCTCCATGCGATCAGGCTCGGCCCACACTAGCCGAATGGATCACCCAGAGCCAGCGACAGCCGGCACCGGCAGGTTGTCAATCAGGCGCGTGCGGCCCACACGGGCGGCGGCCAGCAAACGCGCCGGGCGATCGGCGGGCCGCGCGTCCAACGGCGCCAGGGTCTCGGCGTCCCGCAGCGCCAGGTACTCCACCTCGGCGAAACCGGCCGCGACCAGTCGGCGAATGCCCGCCTCCAGCACCGGTCCGGCGGCGAGCCCCTGTTGCAGGGCGTCACCGCATTCGGTCATCACCCGATACAGGGCCGGGGCGATGGTTCGCTCCTCGGCCGTCAGGTAGGCGTTGCGCGACGACAGCGCCAGGCCATCGACCTCGCGCACCGTCGGTCCGCCGACCACGGTCACCGGCAGGTCGAGGTCCGCGACCAGGCGGCGGATGACCTGAAGCTGCTGATAGTCCTTCTCGCCGAACACCGCCACGTCCGGCAGAACGCGCAGCAGGAGCTTGGTGACCACCGTGGCCACACCCTCGAAATGGCCTGGCCGGTGATCGCCGCACAGGCCGCGCGACACCCCCTCGACGGTGACGGTGGTGGCGAATCCGGCCGGATACATAGTGGCGGCGTCGGGCGCATAGAGCAGATGACAGCCGACGGCGGCCAGCTTGGCCGCGTCCTCGGCCTCGGCGCGCGGATAGGCGGCGAAATCCTCGGCGGGGCCGAACTGGGTGGGGTTGACAAAGAGCGACGCCACCACCCGGTCGGCCCGGGCCAGGGCCAGTGTCACCAACGACAGGTGCCCGGCATGCAGGGCCCCCATGGTGGGCACCAGGCCGACCCGCAAGCCAGCGGCGCGCCAGGCCGCCACCGCGCGGCGCAGATCGCCGGTGTCCCGGGCCACCGGCAAAGGGCCGTTGGGGGCATCACTCATTTGGCGGCGAAGGTGTGTTCGGGGCCCGGGAAGCGGCGCGCCCGGACGTCGGCGGCGTAGGCGGCCGCGGCCTCCTCCACCGCGCCGGCCAGGTCGGCATAGCGACGCACGAAGCGCGGCGTGAAGTCGGTGAACAGGCCCAGCACATCCTCGGTCACCAGGACCTGGCCATCGCAGGCGACCGACGCGCCGATACCGATGGTTGGCACGGTCACGGTCTCGGTCAGCCGGGTGGCCACATCCGCCACGGTCCCCTCGACCACGATGGCGAAGGCCCCGGCCTCGGCCACCGCGCGGGCGTCGTCCACCAGCGCCTCGGCCTCGGCCTCGCCCCGTCCCTGGGCGCGGAACCCGCCAAGCGCGTGCACCATCTGCGGACGCAAGCCCACGTGGCCCATCACCGGCACGCCGCGCGCCACCAGGAAGGCGATGGTCTCGGCCATCTCTCGGCCGCCCTCGATCTTCACCGCCGCCGCGCCCGTCTCGGCGAGCACGCGAGCGGCATGGCGGAAGGCCAGCGCCGGACTTTCCTGCACCGAGCCGAAGGGCATGTCCACCACCACCATCGCCCGCGCCGACCCGCGCATCACCGCCTGGCCGTGGGCGATCATCATGTCCAGGGTCACGCCCAGCGTCGTGGGCAGGCCATA
>JANQGN010000420.1 GCA_028277295.1 Rhodospira sp. | reverse complement strand
AACCCGCGTAAGGGTTTTCTTAACCTTCGTTAACTACGTATCACGGACCCTGCGACCGGGTCAATGTGGAGTCTTATCAACGTCGAGTCGTATCGATTGATTCACAAGTACACGTCACGCGGATCAGTGTGCCTCATCCTCTGGGGAAACCAGTCACGGACGGCCGCCGCCATCGTCAATGACCCAGGGTCTTGGCGTGCCAGGCGAGCGCGGACCCGGCGCGGGCCGAAGCCTATGGGAGGCGCGTTTTTTCGCCTATGGATCAAGGGGTTACGGCCATTTTTCCCGGCACGACGCCACGTCATCACGAGCCCGTACCTTTTGAGGCCGGCAAGGTATCCAGAGCGAAAGGAACCTCGCTAGCCTTCTGATATTTAAGCAAATCGTCCCCGAAAGGTCTTCCAGGGCGATCCTTGGCACCTTCCAGGAGCTGAGGGTGAGGTCTCACTATCAAAGATGTCCTCATCCTGAGCGTCCGCGGAGCGCGAAGGATCGTCATGGCCACGCACCGTTCTGTTCGTTACCGTGCGCCCGGTGCCGTGAGCCCCTTTTCCGCCCGCCCGCCCGCCGGCCGTTTTCCCTGGCGTCCCACACGGCATGACGAGGTGTGGGCAAGGAGCGTTCATGACCGCCTCGATGCCCGATCGGGCCGCCACCATTCTGGCCGCCGCCCGCGCGCGCCTGGTCGGCGCCGGCCTGTCCCCAGACGAGGCCCGCCAGGATGCGCGCGTGCTTCTGGCCCACGTCCTGGGTCTCGCGTCACCGGCGGGCTTGGGTGTGCGGTTGGACGACACCCTGCCCGAGGCGGCACGGGCGCGGTTTTCTGTCCTGATCGACCGCCGCGCGGCGCGCGAGCCGGTCGGGCGCCTTCTCGGCCGGCGCGGTTTCTGGACCCTGGACCTCGCCCTCGGGCCGGACACGCTGGAGCCGCGCCCCGACACAGAGACCGTCGTTCGCGCGCTTCTGGAGCGATTGACCCCGGCGGATGCGCCCTGGCGGCTGTTGGATCTGGGCACGGGCACCGGCTGTATCCTGCTGGCGCTGCTGTCGGCGTTGCCGAAGGCCACGGGGATGGGGGTGGACCGGGCGGCGGGCGCCGTGGAGACGGCACGCGCCAACGCCACGGCCCATGGCCTGGCCGAGCGGGCCACCCTGCGGCGGGCGGACTGGACGGACGGCGCCGGCGCCCTGGGCGTGGCGCCCGGACGCCTGGATGCCGTGGTCTCCAATCCACCCTACATCCCCACGGCCGACCTGGTCACCCTGGCCCCCGAGGTACGCGATCATGATCCCGCGCTGGCCCTGGACGGCGGCGCGGATGGTCTGGACGCGTACCGTGTCCTGGTTCCCCTGACCATGACCCTGCTTCGCCCTGGTGGCTGGCTGGCCCTGGAGGTCGGCGCCGGTCAGGCCGGCGATGTCGGCGGGTTGATGAGGGAGGCTGGCTTCCCTTTTCCGGCGGTGGTGCACGATCTGGCTGGGCATGGCCGCTGCATCATCGCCGCACGGCCGCCAAAAAAAGGCGGCGCGTCATAAAAAAAAGCTTGGAATGGCCGGGCCGCCGCCCTACGGTCTCGTCAACGCGCTCTCCTGGACTGCAGATACCCGAGGCCAAGACCGGCTTTCCGCTTATAAGCCGGAGCCAAAGGTTTGCGTCGTTTGGTCGTAGCGCTTTCGGTCGGCGGCGGCGAGATGGCAGGGTCCTTCCGGGATCGGATGACCCGTGCACGCGCGGCGGGAAAAACGCGGCAACCGTGTCGGCGCGGATGTCGGGTCGGCGATGGCCGGCGGCAATTGCGTGTGATTCATCCGCCGAGCGAGGCCGGCCTTACCCACCACCTGGCCACCCCCCCTGTTTTCCTGGGGATACCCTTTTGGGGGCCGTGTGGAGGATCGGGCTGGCCACAGGCGTCAACGGTCATCGTCATCAACGGTTTTCGTCCATGACCGTTGATGCTGCGGGCCGAGCCGGCCGATCGGACCGGGTCGACCGAGAGGGCGCAAGGTCGACGGGCGTTGGATCGACGGGTATCAGGTCGGCGAGGCAGGTCAACGCGGACGCCTGCCAGAGGCTTGCGTAGGCCGTCCCAATTGCTGCCCCCGCCCCACGACGACCGGCCATCGGTCATGCGGCACGCCGTGGGGAAGGCGATGGACGGGGTCACGGTGCGCTCCCACCGGAGAAGATCGCGTTGGACACCGCGCCAACGCCACCATGGATGGCTACCGCGCTGAACACCGAAACGGACAGGCACGCGCACGCAGGGAGGGTCGTCAGTTCCAGTCGACCAACGAAGACGAACGCGCGGCTGGCGCGAGACACGGCGCCACCGGCACGGCGCCCACCATCTAGAAACGCGGGGGGCGTGCCGCTCCAGGACTCCGCGCGGGTCGATCGCCGTATACAGTACGGCGCCGGATGCCGACGGCGCGCCCTTGGATGAGGCCGGCCGCCGGCGCGAGGCATGCACGCCTTTCGTGGGCTGTGACATGCGGGTTTCCATCATCTGACCAGACGGACTCATGAAACAAGGTTCGAACACGAGGGGACGTCCCCGCGGCCGGGTCGGCGGCGGAGGCGGCAAGCGGACACCCAACCGGAACCAGACGTTCGACAGCAACGGACCCGGTGTCCGCTTGCGCGGCAACGCGTTGCAACTGGTGGAAAAGTACACCGCCCTGGCACGCGACGCCGGGTCTCAAGGGGACCGCGTGTTGTCCGAGAATTACCTCCAGCACGCCGATCACTACCATCGTGTTTACATGGCCTTGACCGGCCAGGCCGACGGTGTGCGCGTCCCGGCCACGGTGGCGCAAAACGGAAACCGCGCCGCCAGCCAGGACCGTGGCCAGAATGAGGAGCTGTTCGGGGATGCGGACGCCGAGAGTGGCGCCGCATCCGACCGCGAGCGGCCAAACACCCGCGCCGCGTCGCGGCGTGGCAACGGCCAGGATCGGGACGAGGCGCGCGACCCTGACAGCGCGGACGAGGGTTGGACGGCCGAGGAAAGCGAGGACACCGGCGACGCCCAGGGCGCGGCGCCGAGCGGCGGCACCCGAGGCCGGTCGCCGCGCCGGAGTGGGCGCGGCACCAGCCGGACCAGCGCACGCGCCGCCGTGGCCGCCACCGCCGACGACGAGTCCACGGGCCATGGTCCGAACGGCAATGCCCAGGGTAGCGGAGCGGAGGGGGATGAGACCGCCGCCGAGGATCCGGCGGCGGCCGAGGCCGGCGCGGAGGCTGACGCGGCCGACGGCGCCACCCGCACGCGGCGGATCCGCCGCAACCCGCGCCGCGCCAGCGCGTCGCGCGGCAACGGCGGCAACGAGCCCCCCGAGCCGGGTCAGCCGACCGCCGAGCCGTCGGTGGCCTGACGGCATCCCGGGCGGCCGGCCCACATCGCCGGCGCGTGCGGCGGGGCCGCCATGCACCGGACACGCCGGAGGCGCGCGATCACGCGGCCTCTGGCGCGGCGCCGTCGGCGATCTCGCGCAGGGTCCGAAGGTCGCGGATGGCCACCAGGCTCGGGCTGGGCAAGTCCACGAATCCATCGCGCTTGAGACGCGTGATCGAGCGGCTGACGGTCTCCACCGTCAGGCCGATATGGTCGGCGATATCCGTCCGGCCCATCGGCAGGGCCAGGGGCGACGGCGGGTCGCCGCGTCGGTGCGCCCGGTCCGACAGGCTGACCAGGAACGACGCCACCCGTTCGCGCGCCGTCTTGCGGCCCAGCAAAAGCACGTGTTCGTGGAAGTTCGCCAGCTTGGCGGTCATGCGCCGCATGATGCGATACTGCACCTCGGGTGCCGTGCGCGACAGCTTCTCCAGCAACGCCATGGGCAACCGGCAGGCCATGACCGGCGTGATGGTCTCGGCCGTGTACGCATAGTGGGCGTCCAGGCAAAACCCAAACATGTCGCCGCGGAAGAAGAAGCCGGTGATCTGCCGGCGCCCGTCGGGCATCAGCTTGTAGACCTTCACCGCGCCCGAAATCAGGGTGTAGACGGCCAGGCCGTCATCACCCTCGCGGAACAGGGTGTCCTGGGCCTCGTAATGCAAGGTGCATTGCACCCGCGCCAGGGATGAGATCGCGCCGCCGCCCATGTTGGCGCAGAAGGCGAGTGGCCCCAGGTCGCAGGCCCCACATGGCCCCAGCGCCCCCAGGGGCGTTTCGGATTGAGCGGTCCGGATCGCGAGAAACTCGTCCGGACCCAGGCTCTGGCCCACCGCCACCGGACCGGCCCTGTACGAGATGGCCATGATTTCTCCCACGCGCCCCTTCAGGGGATGTTGACTATTTTGATCTGGATCAAGATATATCACACTATCCTGATATGGAACCGCAACCAAGCGAAACTGGCCCCGCAGGGCTCCGAACCCGGATGGACGATCGTTCATGAGTCACGATCCGAGAGGGTCAGGACCATCGATGGAGATCCTTCGGTCGCTCCGCTTCCTCAG
>JANQGN010000269.1 GCA_028277295.1 Rhodospira sp. | reverse complement strand
TGGAGCATCACGATTGCACGGCGGGTCTGGACAAGTACGTCCCGCGTCCTCGGGCCGGACCACGATCTGTGGTCGGACGAGCGCGGGGCCTACATCAGCAAGCCGTCCCACTGGATGCCGTTACCGGCACCACCCCGCTTGCCGCCGGGGGGCCGGGATGTCTAGCCTGGTCCCTCCCAACGCCACGGCCCTGGAGCGTGCCCTTGAGGGCGCCTCGGCGCGCGTTGGCACCATCCCCGTGGGCGTGGTGCGCTCCCTGTGGGACCCCTGGTCCTGCCCGGTCGAGCTGTTGCCCTGGCTGGCCTGGTCGGTCAGCGTCGACGACTGGGACGATGCCTGGCCAGAGGCCACCAAGCGCCAGGTCATCGCCGCGTCCTACGACATCCACGCCCACAAGGGCACGCCCCATGCCGTGCGGCGCGCGTTGCAAGCGATCGGCCTGGCGGGGGTGGAGATCGACGAAGGATTGCCGCCCCTGACCCTGGACGGATCCTGGATCCTGGACGGATCAGAGACCCTCATCGGGGACCGCCGCTGGGCGCTGTTTCGCGTCGTCGCCGACCTGGGGTCTGACGCCGGCCTGGACGCCGCGCGCATCTCGCAAGTCCGGCGCGCCATTTTGCGCGCCAAGAATGTCCGCAGCCACCTCTACAGTCTCGCCTGGCGCGCGAACGTGACGGTCACCGCTGGACCGGCGACCCTGTCCCGCGCCGTCCGCGTGGGCCTGGCCCTGCGGAGACATCAAGGCATCCTGGATGGTCGCTATCGCCTGCACGGCCGTCAAACCCGATCCCTGGACGGGACCTGGTCCCTCGGCGGCGCCGCCCGCCTGGACGACAGCACGATCACCCCGCCCGGCGCGGTGCTGTACCTGACCGGGCCCCCCACCGACACCGATCGGCCCGCCCTGGACCCGGGCCATGTCGCTTACCGCGCCCCGGTCCGCATCAGTTTGCGGACCGCCTCGGCGCCCACACCCAACGTGCGCCTCGACGGCCGCTGGCGCCTGGACGGCCGCTGGCGCCTGGACGGCTACCACCCCGGCCCGCATCGCCGTCCGGTCCGCGCGCGCCGCCGCCTGCATCTGGACGGGAGCCGGCTGGACGGCGGCTGGGGTCCGCCCCTGGACGGCACCTGGCGCCTCGACGGCGCCGGCACGCTGGGCCGCCCGGTGTGCCTGGATGGCTGGGAGCACGTCGCATGATCACCACGGGCTTCTACCAGTCTCTCGCCCGCCTGCACATGGGCGACCAGACCGCGCGCATCACCACCATCGGCTTCGGCACCTCCGCCGCTGCCGAGACCGAGGCCGACGACGTCCTGACCGACGCCTTCACCAAGCCCATCGACAGCATCGAGGCCCTGGAGCGCTGTCTCCGCTTCCACTGGTCCTTGGCACGCCACGAGGCCGTGGGCCTGGCCATCCAGGAGATCGGCCTGTTCACGGCCGACGGGGTGCTATGCGTGCGGCAGGTGCGGACGCATCCGATCCACAAGGCCGAGGACATGGAACTCGGCGATTGCTTTGACATCCAGCTTTGAGGGTCCCCATGGTGACCATCCCAGCGAAAGACACCCCGCAGTATCCCGACGTCGTGTTGCTGGCCGTGGGCGAGGCCGCCACGGGCGGACCTGATGGCACGATGAACAAACAGGCCCAGGCCCTGGTGGAGCGCACCGACCACCTGCGCGCCCGCACCACCACCCTGGAAACCGCCCGCGCGGATCATGAGACCCGCCTGGCCACGGTGGAGGGCAACGGCGCCGTCTCGGCCAACCGGGTGACGGCGTTGCTGTCCGGCGAGGTGATGGCGGTCGAGATGTTCGCCGGGCCGCCCTATGTGTGGCGTGACGTCGCGCCGCGCGCCATCGTCCAGACGGTGGCGGGCGACGAGTCCGTGGATGTGGACAGCACCGCCGGCCTGACCGAGGGTGACGCCTACGTGATCCGCGACGCGGACGGCTCGACCGAGGGGGTGACCGTCGCCACCATCCTGACCGCGCAACGCTTTCGGGCGGCCGCGACCCTCACCAAATCCCGCGACAACACCGGCGCCCTGTCCCGCACCTCGTGGACCATCAACGCCGGCCATGCCCTGGCATCCGACGAGGGCGTGTTGATCTCCCGGTCCCTGCGGGTGTTGCGCTACGACGACACGGGTCGGGTGGTGCTGCGCCGCGATGATGGTGACGGCACCCTGGCCCTGGATGCGCGGCCGGCCGGCACTGGCGAGGGCTGGACCGCTTGTCCGCTGGTCTCGTCAACCACCGTGGCCGACGAGGCGGGGCGGGTCGATCTTGAGTACACCGTGCCCCTGGGGGGCGTGGTGCAATGCCGACTGACCGCGACGACCGGCTCCACGGGGGCGCCGATCCGGGTGGATCATATCCGCGCCTTGCCGCCGCCCGACGCGGTGCGCGACCTGGTGCGCCGGCCCGTGGCCGTGGCGCCGACCGAGGGCGCGGTGGACGTCTCCGAGACGCCGACCCTGGAGA
>JANQGN010000264.1 GCA_028277295.1 Rhodospira sp. | reverse complement strand
TGGAGCATCACGATTGCACGGCGGGTCTGGACAAGTACGTCCCGCGTCCTCGGGCCGGACCACGATCTGTGGTCGGACGAGCGCGGGGCCTACATCAGCCAGCCATCCCACTGGATGCCGTTACCGGCACCACCCCGCTTGCCGCCGGGGGGCCGGGATGTCTAGCCTGCTCCCTCCCAACGCCACGGCCCTGGAGCGTGCCCTCGAGGGCACCTCGGCGCGCGTTGGCGAGATCCCCGTGGGCGTGGTCCGCACCCTGTGGGACCCCTGGTCCTGCCCGGTCGAACTGTTGCCCTGGCTGGCCTGGTCGGTCAGCGTCGACGACTGGGACGATGCCTGGCCAGAGGCCACCAAGCGCGCGGTGATCGCCGCGTCCTATGATGTCCACAGCATCAAGGGCACGCCGGCCGCGATCCGCCGCGCGTTGCAGGCGATCGGCCTGGCCAGGGTCAAGATCGAAGAGGGCCGCCCGATCCTATACGCCGATGGCTCCTGGATCGCCAACGGCTCCGAGGTCCTCCATGGCCGCCACTGGGCCTTGTTCAGCGTCATGGCCGACCTGGGCATGGGCGCGGGGCTGGATGCCGCTCGGATCGCCCAGATCAAGCGCGTGATTGCCCGCGCCAAGAATGTCCGCAGTCACCTCTACGCCCTCACGTTCGCGGTCAACGCCCGCGTGATCGCCGGCCCGGCCACGGACACCCTGCGCCTGTCCGTCGACCTGTGCGTTAGTCAAGCCAAGGGGGTTTGCGATGGTCGTTATCGCGCGTTCGGCGCCGATCAAGAGCGCTGTGACGGATCGTGGATCGCCGACGGCAGCTACCGCGCCAACGACACCTATCTGACGGCGGGTCCGATCCGCGCCGACCGGGCCGCGCCGCCGCTGGACGGGCCAGCCCTGTACGCCGGTGCCCCGCCCCCCGATGGCACGCCGGGCCTGCCCTATGGCGAGATCCTGGAGCGACGGGGGCTGACCGTCGACATGGCCCTCTCCCGGAGCGCCAGCCCCAACGTGGGCGCCGACGGGCGCCTGCGGGCCGATGGCTCCTGGCGGCCCGGCGGGTATGTGCCCGGTCCGCGCCGGACCCCGATCCGGGTGATCCGGGAATTGCGCGCGGACGGGCTGACCCATCCCTGCGGCTGGGGACCGCCCTGTGATGGTTCCTGGCGCGCCGACGGCGCCCGGCGGGCCGGCTCACCGCCCACGGTCACCTCCTGGATCCAGGACATCGCCGCATGATCACCCACGGCTTTTACAGCGCGCTCGCCCGCCTGCACATGGGTGATGAGGGCGCCCGCATCACCAGGATCGGCTTCGGTACCTCCGGCGCCGCCGAGGCCATGACCGACACCGGGCTTTCCGATGACGCCTTCATCAAGCCGCTCCTGGGTGTTTCGGTGATCACCGATCCGGACGAGTTGATAGACCCCCAGGCCGTGGGTCGCACCCTGCGCTTCGAATGGGTGCTGCACCGGCACGAGGCGGTCGGTCTGGCGATCCGCGAGTTGGGGCTGTTCACCGAGGACGGCGACCTGGTCGCGCGCCAGGTCCGCGACGGGCCGATCCCCAAGGCCGCCGACATGGAACTCCGCAGGTCCTTCGATCTCCAACTGTAATCTGACAACTGTGAGGCTGCGATGCCCGAAACGCTTCCCGTTGTGACCGACCCCGGCTACCCGGACGTGCACGGGATTTCCGTCACCGATCCGGCAACTGGTGGACCGGGCGGCACGCTCAACGTGGGGGTCCAGGCCCTGGCCGAACGCACCGATCATTTGCGGGGCCGCGCCGAGGTCCTGGAGGCCGCCGCCGCCGACCACGAGACCCGCCTGGCCACGGTGGAGGGGAGCGGCGCCGTCGCCGGCAACCGGGTGACGGCGTTGCTGTCCGGCGAGGTGATGGCGGTCGAGATGTTCGCCGGGCCGCCCTATGTGTGGCGGGACATCGCGCCGCGCGCCATCGTCCAGACCGTGGCCGGCGACGAGAGCGTGGACGTGGAGTCCACCGCCGGCCTGACCGGGGGTGATGCCTATGTGATCCGCGATGACGACGGCTCGACCGAGGGGGTGACCATCGCCACCATCCTGACCGCGCAACGCTTTCGGGCGGCCTCGACCCTCACCAAGTCCAGGGACGCCACCGGTACGCTGTCCCGCACGTCGTGGGATGTGCGGGCCGGCCATGCCCTGGCGGCCGATGGCGGGGTGCTGATCTCCCGGTCTTTGCGGGTGTTGCGCTACGACGATGTCGGCCGGGTGGTGCTGCGCCGCGATGACGGTGACGGCACCCTGGCCCTGGATGCGCGGCCGGCCGGCACTGGCGAGGCCTGGACCGCTTGTCCGCTGGTCTCGTCAACCACCGTGGCCGACGAGGCGGGGCGGGTCGATCTTGAGTACACCGTGCCCCTGGGGGGTGTGGTGCAATGCCGACTGACCGCGACGACCGGCTCCACGGGGGCGCCGATCCGGGTGGATCATATCCGCGCCCTGCCGCCGCCCGACGCGGTGCGCGACCTGGTGCGCCGGCCCGTGGCCGTGGCGCCGACCGAGGGCGCGGTGGACGTCTCCGAGACGCCGACCCTGGAGA
>JANQGN010000413.1 GCA_028277295.1 Rhodospira sp. | reverse complement strand
GTTCGGCCATAAACCGAATTCGCACCGGTCTGGGGGCATGCCCCCAGACCGGTGCAAGCGCGGCACAGCCAGTCTCACATCTGCCTGGACCTACACACGCCACCGGTCCGACACGGGCCGGACGTGGCGCATCAAAAACGCCGACAAGCCTCTGAAAAAGCTGGTGGGAGACCTCAAGGGACGGCGCGCGTCCGGCGCCGACGTGCTGGTCGTCGCCGAGGCCACCGGCGGTCAGGAACGCCGCCTGCGCATGGCCCTGCACCATGCCGGCATTCCGGTCCACATCGCCAATCCACGGCGGGTGCGCCAGTATGCCCGGGGCATCGGCTGGCGAGCGAAGACGGATCGCATCGACGCCCGCCTGCTGACCCGATTCGGCCAGAACGAGCGGCCATCGCCGACGCCGGCGCCGGAGCCGGCGCGCCTAGTCCTGCGCGAAGTGCTGACCTATCGTGCGCAGCTGCGGCAGGAGATCAACGCCCGCCACCAGCAGGCGAAGTCCTATTCCGGTCCGCTCCGCCAGCGCGCGGAGGCCGCCCTTGCGCGCCTGACCGCCGAGATGAAGGAGGTCACCGCCGAGGTCGAGGCGGCCCAGCGCGATCCGGCCCTGAAGGCGCTGAGCGAGCGGCTGCGGAGCTGCCCCGGCATCGGCCCCATCGCCGCCGCCGGTCTGCTCGCTTTCCTGCCGGAACTGGGCAGCCTCTCCGGAAAGAAGATCGCCAGCCTCGCCGGTCTCGCCCCCGTCGCCTGCGACAGCGGCCAGAGGAAAGGCCTCCGCCACATCGCCGTTGGACGGCCCCAGGTGCGTCAGGCCCTGTACATGGCCGCCCTCAGCGCCAGCCGTCACAACCCGGCCATCAAGGACGTCCACACGCGCCTGATCGCCGCCGGTAGAAAGCCCAAGGTCGCCCTCTTCGCCGACATGCGCAAGCTGTTGGTCATCCTCAACGCCATGGTCAAGAACGGGACGACGTGGGACCCGAAGATGGGGGACCCGAAGATGGGGGATCCGAAGATGAGGGATCCGAAGATGAGGGATCCGAAGATGAGGGACCACCCGAAGGAGACGGCCACAGCCTGAGGTCTCCACCGCCGCTGACCCGCCGTCACCGGTCGATCTCGCGTCGGACCGGAGAGGACTGTTCTTGTCCATATCCCTTGGTTCGACCGAACCGGCACCATCCCTTCGTCCCGACCTGGGTCCCAACGGCCGGCGCGCGCAGGGGCGGTCCAGGATGGCCGCAGGTCAGCCCGCGCCGAAAGCGCGGGCCCTTGTCCTGGACGGCCGCGAGCACAACGGCCCAATGGAACCCTGTCGGGACAGGGGCAGCCGAGCCCGCCACCCCAAAAAACGCATATCCAAAACCGTCCAGAACACGGTTGCTATCCGTTTACCCGGTTGCGTCACAGGGCTCCGAACCCGGATGGACGATCGTTCATGAGTCACGATCCGAGAGGGTCAGGACCATCGATGGAGATCCTTCGGTCGCTCCGCTTCCTCAG
>JANQGN010000180.1 GCA_028277295.1 Rhodospira sp. | reverse complement strand
CAACACCAGCCTCACCTACTACTCCAGCGACGATGCCAGCATTGCCTACATCTCGCCGGAGTTCTTCGGCTTCAGTGTTGGCGCCACCTACACCCCGGACGTGAACGGCACCGGCCTGAGCGACTACGACGACGCCAGCACCGGCCGTAAGGACCAGTTCGACGCGGCCGTGGCGTTCAGCAATGAGTTCTATGGTGTCGGCGTCGACGCCGACTTCGGCTACCTGTACGGCTTCGGCTCCGCCGGCGCTGACTCGTACGAAATGTTCCGCGTTGGCGGCGCCCTGTCCTACGCCGGCTTCAGCATCGGCGGCGCCTGGGCCGATCACGAGTACGAGGGTGACACCAAGGCTCAGGGCGACGGTTACGCCTGGCAGGTTGCCGCCGGCTACGAGAACGGCCCGTACGGCATCGACTTCAACTACACCCACGCCGAGGCCGAAGGTGACTTGATCACCGGCACCAGCCGCTCCGCCATCCTGCGTCAGACCGCCCTGGGCGTCGGCGAGGAAGAGACCGTCGACTACTACAAGGTCGCCGGCCGCTACGACCTGGGCCCGGGCATCTCCCTGAGCGCCTCCGTCTTCCACGTCAACTACGACAACGACGCTCAGGACGACCGCAAGATCACCGGCGGTCTGATGGGTGTTGCTCTGTCCTTCTAAGGCGTTGGCCGAAAAGGACAATCCTGATCCTCAAGGACAGGGTTGAGAGGGGGAGGCCTTGGCCTCCCCCTTCTTTTTGGGTCGTCACGGAACAGCGGGGTTGGCGAGGATAGCGAACCGGACTCGTCCCCCAGTCATGGGGGAGTCCCCATCAACGCCTCCCCCATTTGGAGCAAGCCCCGAGCGATCTGACACAGATCACGACGACGATTTGCTTGAAAAACAAATTGTTAGAGCCCGTCCGGAAAGTCTCGGCAACCGCAATATGTTGTGTGCTTTTGCCCGAATCGTACGCCGTATGTAGTGTTTTGCAAGGCTTTCCGGACAGACTCTTAGAGCACGCTGGGCGATTCAGAAATCGCACAACATGTTCTAGCCGGTGTCACGTGCGCCAACATGGGCGTCCAGTGCCGCCACGTCCGGCGCGTCGATCACGGCGCGGGCCACGCGTGCCGGAAACCCCTTGCGAGCCAGCGCCGCCAGGTCGCGGTCGCGGCGCGCGGCCCGCTCGCCCGGATCGGCGCGGTAGGGGCCCAGGCCCCGACGCCGGGCCAGGGCCATCGCCGCGCTCAGGTCCGGGTCGGCCCCCGGGGCATCCCCGGCCAGGGCGTCCAGAGTGGCGCGGATGATGTCGCCATCCACACCTTCGGCCCGCAATCGGCGGGCGATCAGGGCTTGCGAGTCACCCCTTCGCCTCAAGGATACGGCGCGGGTTTCGGCATGGCGTGCATCGTCGAGCACACCGGCACGCCGGAGCCGGTCAATGATGGCCTCAATCCACCCCGCCGCCGTCTCCGCGTCCAGGTCTGCCTGGCCGATCATGACCGCTCGGGCAACCCGTCGCCGCAGCACCCGGCGCAGCCGCTCGGCACTGGAGGAGTACCGCTGAAGGTAGAAGAACGCCGCCGTCTCCAGTGTCTTCAGGGAGACACCGCCGCCGCGCCTCATCCGATGGTCTCTTGCGTCACGCCCGGCCAAAGCCCTAAGTAAACTCCCGTGAACGACTCATGCCCGTGGCCGCCTGGCGTGACTCATCCGCCGCGCCACGCCGTCCCGGCCGGGGTTAGACAAACCGACCCCATAGAGGACACCATGACCGATGGTGCCGGCCGCTTAAACAGGCGTCAATGGACCGTACCACGGGCCGTTGGGTTCACATCGGGTGGCGACGCGCGACGCGCGTCGCCGCATGCGATCAAAGGAGGCTTCCCGTGCGCGACGGCGCCAAGGCCATCATGGACACCCTGCCCCCACCTCGGCGCATTGGCGCCGTTAACTGGCGCGGTGCCTGGGAGCTGTATGTCAAGGAGGTTCGCCGCTTCCTCAAGGTCTACCTGCAGACCATCGCGGCGCCCATTGTGACCACCCTGATCTTCCTGGCGATCTTTGCCCTGGCGCTGGGGCGCGACGTGACGCGCCACGTCCCCGGCGTGACCTTCACCGAGTTCCTGGTACCCGGCCTGGTGATGATGGCGATGGTTCAGAACGCCTTCGCCAACACCTCCTCGTCGGTGATCATTTCCAAGGTACAGGGGAACATCGTTGATGTGCTGATGCCCCCGTTGAGCAGCGCCGAGATCCTGGCCGCCTATGCCCTGGGGGGCCTGTCGCGCGGCCTGATCGTGGGCGTGGCGGTGCTGGCGGCCATGGCCGTCTTCGCCACCGTGCATGTGCATGACCTGGGCTACATCCTGTTTCATGCCGTGGCCGCGTCGCTGATGCTGTCGCTGCTAGGCATCATGGCCGGCATCTGGGCGGACAAGTTCGACCACATGGCGGCGGTGACCAACTTCATCATCACACCGCTGTCGTTCCTGTCGGGCACCTTTTACTCCATCGACCGGCTGCCGGAGAACCTGCAGATCATCGCACACCTCAACCCATTCTTTTACATGATCGACGGGTTCCGCTATGGCTTCCTGGGCCACGAGGACGCCTTGCCCGTGCTGGGCCTGGTGGTCGTCGGCCTGACCAACGTGGCGCTGCTGTGGGCCACCTACCGGATGCTCAAATCCGGCTACAAACTGAAGGCGTGACCGTCGTGCCGCTCATCCTGTCTCTCGTCGCCTTGCCCGCCCTGGCGATCCCCTTTCCCATCATCGATCCGGTGGCCGTGGAGATCGGGCCGCTGGCGGTGCGCTGGTACGCCCTGGCCTATATCGCCGGCC
>JANQGN010000177.1 GCA_028277295.1 Rhodospira sp. | reverse complement strand
ACTTTTAATCAGCGGGTCCCAGGTTCGAGTCCTGGTGGGCACACCAATGAAATCAAGGGGTTGCGGTCAGAAACGGCGCCCCGAGAGGCGCCGTCTTTCGTCAGAGGTACCATCCTAGGTACCATCCGACAGGCCATATCTGGTGGTTGCAGGTTCGATGTCCGGTGGCCCGTCGCGGAAACGGTTGGCATGGTGAGCAAGCGGCTCGCATCCATCGACGGCTCTCAATCGGCGATGCTGATGATCCGCCATGATGTCGGTGTGGCGCGGCGCGGCGACTCCGGCCGGTCCTGAGGGCCTGTCACGGGGAGGGCGGACGCGGCGGACGGTGCCCGAACACCGCCTCCCGGTGCCAGGCCAGATAGGGTGCGTGGGCGGCCTTCAGGCCGGACAGGGGCGGCAGCCCGGTCAGGCCCAGGGCGGCGCGGTCGGGTGCCCTCAGCGCGTCGGCCACCAGCAGCGCGCCATCCGCGGCAAACGAAATCAGCCCGGCGTCGAAGGCCGCGTCCAGGTGCGCGGCCAGCAGCAGGCCGTTGTGGACGTCCAGCCGCTCGGCGTCGGTCTCGCAGTCCGCCCAGGGCTTCATGTGGCTGGCGCGCAGCAGGCGGGGATGCGTGACGCCGGTCAACGGGCAGGCCCGGCCCCAGTAGTCCAACAGGGCGTCGCGGAACACATCCTGGCCGATGCGGCGGACGGCTAGGCCGAGGGCCTCCGTCGTATCCGGCATCGTCTTGATCTTGGCCACGAAGGCGTCGAGCGGCGCCGTCGGCAGACTGCGGGCCAGCCGGAACAGACGCCGGACGATGGACCCGAAGCCGTCCTCGGCCACCAGCACCGCCGGGCCGCCGTCGGGCCGGGGCATGGGCGCGGCCGGCGTGTCCTCCAGCACCGCCGCCATGGCGCCAGCGTGCGCCAGGCCGACCACCCAGTGATTTCCGGCGCGGCCGATGGACAGCGTCTGGCGCACCGCCAGCCCGGTGGCCAGCGCCCAGTCGTCATTGATCTCGAACGTCAGGCCGAAGCCGTTGTCGGTGGCGATCTTCTCCGCCCAGATGCGTTGCGGGATGGTGAAGGGTTGGACGGCGACCATCGGTCAGGTCAGAACCCAGACGCCCTCGGCCCGAATGGCGTCGTACATGGCATCCGGCGCCAGATCGATTCCGCCCGGCCAGGACACGGCGCCCAGGTCCACGCGTGCCGAGCCGAACACGGCCGGGTCGCGCAGCGCCGCAAACACACCCGCATCGTCCCGTTGCAGGCGCCGGGTCAGATCCACGGTGCCTTCGGTGCCGTCATTGAAGCGCACGCCAAGCCGGCCGTGCGCTTCAATATAGACATCTGCCACGCGCCAGGGCACGGCCGGGCGGACAGTGGGGTCCGTCAATCCAGAGGCGTGATCCGCCTGGGGGGCTGCATGGCCTGGCATAGCTCCCAATCCTCCAACAGGGCGTCGCGGTGCAGGGAGGCCCACTCCAGAACCAGCGCCTGCGCGCGTCGCGGCAACCCACCCCTCAGAACAGCGAGGGTTCGAATATCGATGACGGCTTCGAACTCTCCGTACAGGGCATGGAAATGGGGCGGCGCGTGGTCATCCCAGAACATCTGGATGATGATTCCATAAAAGACACTGATCGTGGGCACCGTACCGTTCCGGGTTCAGCCGAAACCATGAGGAGCAGTCTAAGGCATGGCGCGGGCGACGAAAAGCACTGCCCGGCCATGGGTCAACTCGCCCCCGGCAGGGCGTCATAGGCGGCGAGGACGAGGCGGCCGGTGCGGTACTCGCCCAGGCGGGCGATTTCCCGGTCGCGCAAGACCCGGAAGGTCTCCGACGGAAAGTCGGGGCCGTGGACGTCGGCGGGATCGAGCACATAGCGCAGTTCGTCCCGCGTCAGGCCGACCTTGCGGGCCATGAAGCCGTCCAGATCGGCGCGCAGGTGGGCGCGGCGGTCGGGGTCCCAGCCGAAGGGCGCGCCGGTGTGCCCCAGGTCCTCCGCCCAGGGTTTCATGACATGGCTGGTATAGGTCAGTTCCAGAACGCGCG
>JANQGN010000111.1 GCA_028277295.1 Rhodospira sp. | reverse complement strand
CAGGCTGATGGGCCGGGTGGAGGACGTGGCCGGGGACCGCTGCCGCGTGCGCGCCGACAGCGGCGACCTGGTCGAGGCCCTGAACATCCGCGCGCACGGTGGCGGGCGCACCCTGCTCTCGCTGCGCCCGGAGCGGGTGGCCGTCGATCCCCAGCCCGGCAGCATGCCCAACATGTTCGCCGCCGAGGTCCTGGAGTTGATCTACCTGGGCGATCACCTGCGCGCGCGCATGCGCGTCTGTGGCCATGACGACTTCATCGTCAAGGTGCCGAACCGCGCCGGCCATGTGCGCCTGCGCCCCGGCGAGCGCCTGGCCGTCGGCTGGCACGCCGAGGACTGCCGCGCGCTGGACGCGTGACACCAACGGTCATGGGCATGGCCGTTGGCGGATGGAGGGCCGCGCCGTCGCGCCCCTCCCACGACACGAACCGGAAGAGGGAGACCCTGACCATGATCATCTTGAACACGGGTGTCCGGCGGGCAATGGCCGTCGCCGGCGTGCTGGCGGCCACGGGGATCGTCGCCGGCGCCGCCAATGACGCCCGGGCCGAGGCCCTGAACGTGGTGTGCTGGGGTGGCGCCTATACCAAGAGCCAGCAGGAGGCGTATTATACACCCTGGGAAGCGTTGACCGGTCACACCGTTAACTCGATCGATTACGATGGCAACGTGGCGCCGGTGAAGGCGCAGGTGGAATCGGGCAACGTCACCTGGGACGTGGTGGACGTCGAGTTGTCCGACGCCGTACGCCTGTGCGACGAGGGGTTGCTGGAGGTTCTCCCCCTGGACGACCTGCCCCCGGCGCCCGACGGCACCCCGGCCGCCGAGGACTTCATCAAGGGCACCCTGCACGACTGCGCCGTGGCGAGCATCATCTGGACCAACATCTACGCCTACGACGAGACCAAGTTCCCGGACGAGAAGCCGAGCACCATCGCCGACCTGTTCGACGTCGAGACGTTCCCCGGCAAGCGCGGCCTGCGCCGCTTCGCCAAGGCCAACCTGGAAATCGCCTTGATGGCCGACGGCGTGCCCGCCGCCGAGGTCTATGACGTGCTGTCCACCCCCGAGGGCGTGGACCGGGCGTTCGCCATGCTCGACAAGATCAAGGACCACGTGGTGTGGTGGGAGGCTGGCGCCCAACCGCCACAGATGCTGGCCGACGGCGAGGTGGTCATGGCCACCGCCTACAACGGCCGCATGTTCAACGCCATGGCGGTGGAGAACAAGCCGTTCACGATCGTCTGGGACGGCCAGGTCTGGGACCTGGACCTGTTCGTGATCCCCAGGGACGCGCCCAACAAGGACCTGGCCTGGGAGTTCATCAAGTTCGCCACCGCCACCGAACAGCTCGCCCGCCAGGCCGAGTGGATTTCCTATGGCCCGGCGCGCCGGTCGTCCGTGCCGCTGATCGGCGCCCATGCCGAGGCGGGCATCGAGATGGGACCGCATATGCCCACCGCGCCCGAGAACTTCCAGAACGCCCTGCAGAATGACTTCCTGTGGTGGGCCGACCATGCCGACGAGTTGAACGAGCGCTTCAACGCCTGGCTGGCCCAGTAGGCGAGACCGCTGTCGCAAGGAGGCGCCGCGCCCGGGTCACGGGCGCGACGCTCCTTTCTCCGCGCGCGGACGGGCGCTCGGGCACGGTCCCCCATCCCACAAAGGGCATCCCCATGGCCATCGCGGACATCGCCACCCCCGCCCCCAACCCCGCCCCCAACCCCGCCCCCAACCCCGACGATGGCATCCTGCGGACCAATGACGGGGTGCCGCTGAAGACAACGTTGCGGCGGGTCACCCGGCGGCAGCGCCTGACCGCCCTGGGCCTGGTGATGCCGCTGCTGGTCTTCATCCTGATCACCTTCCTGGCGCCCATCGGCATGATGCTGGTCCGCGCCGTGGACAATCCGGTGTTGCAGGCCCAGATCCCGCGCACGGTCGCCCTGCTGGCCAGCGACTGGGACGGCCAGGGCGTTCCCGACGAGCGCATCTTCGCCACCCTGGCCGAGGAGATGATCCAGGGGTACAAGGCGCGCGAGATCGCCCGCGTGGGCACCCGCCTGAACTACGAGCAAGGCGGCCTGCGCAGCCTGATCACCAAGACCGCCCGCACCATCGCCCGTCACGGCGCGGCGCCCTGGACAGAGACCTTCATCGGCATCGACGCGCGCTGGGGCGACCCCAGGACATGGGGGATCATCCGCGAGGCGTCGCCACGCTACACAGCATCGTTCTTCCTGGCGGCGGTGGATCTGCGCACCGACTGGCAAGGCGCCATCGTCCCCCAGCCGGAGGACGAGCGGATCTATGGGCTCATGTTCGAGCGCACCCTGTGGATCAGTGGCCTGGTGACGGTGCTCTGCCTGGTGCTGGCGTATCCCGTGGCCTATCTGCTGGCCACCTTGCCCCTGCGCCACGCCAACCTGCTGATGATCCTGGTTTTGCTGCCGTTCTGGACCTCGCTGCTGGTGCGGACAACGACCTGGATCGTGCTGCTGCAAACCGAGGGCGTGCTCAACGACCTGATGGTGTGGATCGGCGTGATGTCCGACGACGGCCGCATCCAGATGATCTACAACCAGACGGGCACCATCATCGCCATGACGCACATCCTGCTGCCGTTCATGGTGCTGCCGATCTATTCGGTCATGAAGACGATCTCGCCCACCCACATGAAGGCGGCGCGCTCGCTGGGTGCCTCGCCGGCGCGGGCCTTTCGCGAGGTCTACCTGCCGCAAACCATGCCGGGCATCGGCGCCGGATCCATCCTCGTGTTCATCCTCTCGGTGGGCTACTATATCACCCCGGCGCTGGTGGGTGGGCGCACCGGGCAGATGATCTCCAACCTCATCGCCTATCACATGCAGAAATCGCTGAACTGGGGCCTGGCGGCGGCACTGGGAGC
>JANQGN010000077.1 GCA_028277295.1 Rhodospira sp. | reverse complement strand
TGTCAGCGCGTCCAGCCAGGTCCGATGGGTGCGGCCAGAGCGCGAATCCACCAGCAGCGCGGAGCCGATCTTGACCACCACGCGGCGCGCCGCCCGCAGACGCTCGGCGGGGGCGGCGGCCGTCACCCGGGGAGGGGGGCTCACGGTGTCCATCCGGCGGCGGCTTCTTCGGCGGGCGCGTCATGCGCCGCCGCCTCCGCGGCCCGCCGCGCCCGCACCAACGGCAGCGCGCGACGCAGCACCTCGGTCACCCCCCGGCCGGAGGCGCTGGAGATCACCGCCACCGGCTGGCCACAGGCAGCCTCCAGGGCCGCCCGCCGCTCGGCGAGCAGCTCGTCCGACAGGGCATCGGCCTTGGTGAGCAGCACGATCTCCGGCTTGTCGGCCAGCCCCGCGCCGTACTCGGCCAGTTCGGCGCGGACGATACGGTAAGCCTCGGCCACGTCCACGCCCGGATCCTCGAAGGCATCCGACTGCGCGCCGTCCACCAGATGCAGCAGCGTCCCGCAACGCTCCACATGCCCCAGGAAGCGGGTGCCCAGGCCGGCGCCCTCGTGCGCGCCCTCGATCAGACCGGGGATATCCGCGAGCACCATCTCCTGTTCATCAACCTGGGCCACCCCCAGGTTGGGATGCAGCGTGGTGAAGGGATAGGACGCGATACGCGGCCGCGCCCGGGTGACCGTGGCCAACAGGGTGGACTTGCCGGCGTTGGGCAAGCCCACCAGGCCCACGTCGGCGATCAGCTTCAGGCGCAGCCAAACCCAGTGCTCTTCCCCGGGCCAGCCAGGGCCGGCCTTGCGCGGCGCCTGGTTGGTGGCGCTCTTGTAGTGCGCGTTGCCGAACCCGCCATCGCCACCGCGACACAGGGTCACCCGCTGGCCGGCGGTGGTCAGGTCCGCCAGCAGGGTTTCCTTGTCGTCAGCCAGCACCTGGGTGCCCACCGGAACCTGGATCTCCAGGGCCGAGCCGCCGCGTCCGGTGCGGTTGGCGCCCATGCCGTGCTGTCCGCGTTCGGCCTTGAAATGCTGGCGATAGCGGAAGTCGATCAGGGTGTTGAGGTTGGACACCGCCTCCAGCACCACATCGCCGCCGCGCCCGCCGTCGCCACCATCGGGGCCGCCGAACTCAATGTACTTCTCGCGCCGGAAGGAGACGCAGCCCGGACCGCCGTCACCGCTCTTGACGAAGATCTTGACCTGATCGAGGAACTTCATGGCGTATCTTCCTGGTGCGCGGTCCCGAACGCGACAAAAACGCGAAAAAGGGGAATGGCCGGGCCATTCCCCTTATCAGCACAGACCCCGGACGGGCCCAAGCCCCGCGATCGGGCGCCGGCCCCAGCCGCCGCCTCGAGGGCGGCCTACTCGGCCGCCTCGGCCACCGGCGGGGCGGGCTCCACGGACACGAAGGTCCGCCGCTTGAAACCGCTGTGGAAGCGAACCTGACCATCCACGAGGGCGAACAGGGTGTGATCCTTGCCGATGCCCACATTGTGGCCCGGGTGCCACTTGGTGCCCCGCTGGCGAATGATGATGTTGCCGGCGATGACGGCCTCGCCGCCGTACTTCTTGACGCCGAGACGGCGACCCGCGGAATCGCGCCCGTTGCGCGACGAACCGCCTGCCTTCTTGTGAGCCATGAGTTGGCCTCCTCGGAAAAAACCTGATGACGCGCCGATCGCGCCCCTCGGTCGGGGATCAGCCGGCGATACCGGTGATGCGCACCCGGGTCAGGGACTGGCGATGGCCCGCCTTGCGGCGGTAGTTCTGGCGGCGCTTCTTCTTGAAGACGATGATCTTCTTGTCCCGGAACTGGCGCTCCACGCGCCCGGTGACGGTGGCGCCGGCCACGGTGGGCTGGCCCAGCGTGTCGCCAACCATCAGCACCTGGTCAAAGGTGACCTCGGCGCCTTCCTCGGCGTCCAGCTTCTCGACATCGACGATGTCGTTTTCGGCGACCTTGTACTGCTTGCCGCCGGTCTTGATCACTGCGAACATCACGCCACCCGTCGGGACAATAAGACACGGAACTTGGGGATACGAACAG
>JANQGN010000025.1 GCA_028277295.1 Rhodospira sp. | reverse complement strand
CGCGCCCGCCGTTCGGAGGCCTCGCATGCCCAGTGTGCCCCTGTTCCAGGTCGACGCCTTCGCCGACCGCCCCTTCGCCGGCAATCCCGCCGCCGTCATACCCCTGCCGGCCTGGCCGGACGACGCCCTTTTGCAGGCCGTCGCCGCCGAGAACAACCTGTCGGAAACCGCCTTCCTGGTCGCCGACGCGAAGACCAGCGCCGACGCGGATCATCATCTTCGATGGTTTACCCCGGCGATCGAGGTGGACCTGTGCGGCCACGCCACGCTGGCGGCGGCCTGGGTGGTGATGACCCACCTGCGGCCGGACTCAACCCGCGCGCGCTTCCGCACCCGCTCCGGACCGCTCACCGTGACGCGTGAGGCGGCGGCGGACAGCGCCGCGCTGTGCATGGATTTCCCGGCGCGGCCGGCCCGTCCGGCGGACGCGCAACCGACGGGCCTGGCCGAGTCCCTGGGAGCCACGCCGGCGCAGGTGCTGGAGGCGCCGGGCGCCGTGCTCGCCGTATTCACAGCCTCCGAAGCCGTGCGGACACTGAACCCGGACATGCGCGCCCTGGCCCAGGTGCTGGGCGACCGGTTCGCCATCGTCACCGCCCCGGCCGAGGCCGACAGTGCCGATGACTTCGTCTCCCGCGTCTTCGCCCCCAACCACGGCATCGACGAGGACCCGGTCACCGGATCCGCCCATTGCACCCTGGCGCCCTATTGGGCCGGGCGGCTGGCGCGGCCCGATGTCACGGGCTTTCAGGCGTCGCGGCGCGGTGGACGGATCCGCTGCCACGTGAACGGCGCGCGCGTCGCCCTCACCGGCACCGTGGTTCCCATCCTGTCCGGACTCCTGATGCTCCCCGACGATAATCCTGGAGTGCCCCCGTCATGACGGCCCTCTCTCCCCTGCCCCCCACCGCCCGCCCCGCCGCCCTGGTCGGCCGCGCCGGCCTGGACTCGGCCGCCGATCTGCTGTCCGGCCTTCTGCCCCCGACCGCCCAGATCGCCTGGCCGCTTCTGGCCGAGGCCTGTGGCTGCGACGTCTGGGTCAAGCACGAGAACCACAACCCCACCGGCGCCTTCAAGGTGCGGGGCGGGCTGGTCTACATGACCCATCTGCGCGCCGAGCGCCCGGGCCTGAGCGGCGTGATCTCCGCCACCCGGGGCAACCACGGCCAGTCCGTGGCCCTGGCGGCCCGCCGCGTGGGACTGACCGCGACCATCGTCGTGCCCCATGGCAACAATCCGGAGAAGAACGCCGCCATGCGGGCCTATGGCGCCACCCTGGTGGAGCACGGCGGCGACTTCATCGAGGCCGCCGCCCATGCCGAGACCCTGGCCGAGGCCGAGGGGCTGCACATGGTGCCCTCGTTCCATCCCTGGCTGGTGGCCGGCGTGGGCACCTATGCCCTTGAGTTCCTCTCCGCCGTCCCCGACCTGGACGCCGTGTTCGTGCCCATCGGCATGGGTTCGGGCATCTGCGGCGTGCTGTCGGCCCGCGACGCCCTGGGTCACAAGGCGCGCGTCTATGGGGTGGTCAGCGAGACCGTGGACGCCTATCGTCGCTCGTTCGTGGCCGGCGCGCCGGTGGCCTGCGAGTCCGCCGACACCCTCGCCGACGGCATCTCCGTGCGGGTCCCCCGGGCGGAGCCGGTCGAGGCCATCTGCCGCGAGGCCGATGACGTGCTGGTGGTCTCCGACGACGAGATCCTGGCCGCCATGGGGCTGATGTTC
>JANQGN010000019.1 GCA_028277295.1 Rhodospira sp. | reverse complement strand
CTCCTTGCCGGCCATGGTGGACGCCTTCGACACCTCGGTGAGCCGCGCGCAGCTCACCCTGTCGGTGTTCATGGCCGGATTCGCGGTCGGCATGCTGATCTACGGCCCGTTGTCGGACCGCTTCGGGCGGAGGCCGGTGTTGATCGGTGGTGTCGCGCTGTACGTGCTGGCCTCGGTGGCCTGCGTGGTGGCGCCGACCATGGAGGCGCTCATCGCCGCGCGCTTCGTCCAGGCCCTTGGCGCCTGCGTGGGGCCGGTGATTGGCCGTGCCGTGGTGCGCGATGTCTACGACCGGGGCGAGGCCGCGCGCATGCTGTCGCTCATGGCCTCGGCCATGGCGCTGGCGCCGGCCGTGGCGCCGATTCTCGGAGGGGCGCTGTTCTCGCTGTTTGGCTGGCGCGCCAACTTCGGCGTGTTGGTGGTGTTCGGGGTGGCGGTGCTCGCCGGCACCTGGCGCCTTCTGGCCGAAACCAACCGCCATCGCGACCCCGGGGCCACCCGCCCGGGACGCATCGCCGGCACCTTCGCCCACTTGCTGCGCAACCGCGTCTTCCTGGGCTACACCCTGACCGTGAGCTTTGGCTTCGCCGGCCTGTTCTCGTTCATCAGTGGCGCGTCCTTCGTCATCATCGACGTTCTGGGGGTGGCGCCGAGCCTGTTCGGCTTCGCCTTCATGGCCGTGGTGTTTGGCTACATCCTGGGCGCGGCCATCGGTGGGCGGCTGGGCGGGCGTGATCTGGATCGGCTGATCGGCGCCGGTGTCGCCCTGGCCAGTCTGGCCGGTGCCGCGGCCGCCGCCCTGGCCTGGGCCGGGGTCCAGTCCCTGGCGGCGCTGATTCCGCTCGCGTCCGTCTACTTCTTCGCCACGGCCTGGATCATCCCGCTGGGCACCGCCGGGGCGCTGGGTCCGTTCCCGCGCATCGCCGGGGCGGTGTCGTCGCTGCTGGGTTTTATTCAGATGGCGATGGGTGCCCTGGCGGGGGTCCTGGTGGGCCTGCTCCACGACGGCACCACACGCCCACTGACCACCATGCTGTTCCTCATGGCGGTCTGCGGGCTTGTCGCCTTCCTGACGCTGGTGCGGCGGTCACCGCCGGCCGACTCGGTGGACTCGATCCGCCCGGCCCCGCCGTCGTCGTGACCGGTGGATCGAGTTCTCTTCCCTTGAGATTGATCGTCAGGGAGCGTCATCGCCGCCGGCCGAGGTCAGGAAGTTGGCCACGTCGTCGACGGTAAACGTTCCCAGATCGGCGCGCGCCACGGCCAGAGCATCGACCGCCGCGCGCGACAGCGGCACCAGCACGCCGATCAGACCCAGGATCGCGATGGCGATTGCGACGCGCCGGTACACAATCGCCGTCCGTGTCTGAACCGGGGCCGGGTGCCGCGCCACCGGTTCAGGGACGGGCCAAGGGTTTGCGTTCGCGCGCCGATCACGCGACGCCTCTCCCGATCCATCGGCCATGACCCCTCCTGGCTTCCTGAACACGTACATATCTCAGCGTTCACCGACGCGCGGCGCCAACGCTGGCCATGACACACGGAAACGCCCGGCCCCGGATTGCCCGAGGGGCACCTGACGATGTCATCGACTCTATACCAAACGAATTTCGGGTAAAGTTGATCTGATTTGCGACTTTATCGCGTCGCGACGGCGGCGGGTAGCTGGGCGATTCTCTAGCGAGAGGGACCAGAACAATCGGAACGTGCACGTGGTGCACATCGCGGACCTTGACCCAAGAAACCGAAGGTCATTAATTTAATGGCGTTCAGTTTCTTTCTTGGGCCGTGCCGGTCCGGTGGCCAGCCGCGCGCGGCGCCACCCCTTCGAGACACGGTTCGCGTCACGGAGCGACCATGGCCCGGCCCCGCAAGGACCAGTCCCTCGACATCCCATCCCGCGCGGTCGTGGAGACCCTGCGCCTGCTGCACGCGCACGCCGCCGCCGACATCACCCTGGCCATGGTGGCCGCGGCCGTGGGCTGCCGGTCCTCCGCGCTCTACACGCACTTCCGTAACCGTGACGCCCTGTTGCGGGCGGCCCATGACGCCGGCTTCCAGCGCCTTGTGGACACCAAGCGAGCGGTGGCGGCGCGCACGGAGGGCGATCCCCTGGCCCGCCTGCGCGAGGGCGGCCTGGCCTACCTGCGATTCGCGCGCGAGAACCCGGGCCTCTATCGGCTCATGTTCGACCCGCCGCCGCTTAAGGACCTGGATGGCAACCCCTTCGCCCGCGATCCGGGACGCCAGGCCCTGCTTGTCCTGCGCAACAGCGTCGTCGCCTGCCAGGGTGCCGGCGTTCTGCCCAACGCTGATCCGGACATCGTCGCCTTCACGCTGTGGTCCCTGGTTCATGGCATGGCCTCCTTGCTGCTGCTGGACCGTGCCCCGGCCACCGGTCAGGACCCGGAGATCCTCGGCAAGCGCGGCATCGACCAGGTCATGACCCTGATCGGCGCGACACCCGTCCCACCCCATGCCGCCGAGACATGAGCCCGGGAGACCGCCATGCGCCGTGCCCTCATCGTCACCCTGACCGTGGTCGCCGCGCTGGCCGGCGGCGGAGCCCTGACGCTGTGGATCGCCGGAACCAGCACACAGGCAACCATCGACGCCTTTTCGGTCCAGGTCGGCGAGGTCGCCCGCGATGCGCTCCTGGCGGCCCCCGACGGCGAGACTGTGGCCGCGCTGCCCGCCCCGGTGCGACGCTACCTGGCTTATACGTTCCCGGACGGTGTTCCGATGACCCCGCCGCCGCTGGCACGCATCACCCTGGAGGGACAGTTTCGCCGCCCGCTGACCGACTCCTTCCACCCCATGACCGCGCGGCAGACCGCCGCCACCGGCACGCCGGCCTTTGTGTTCTGGGGCACCACGACCATGGCCCCGGGGGTCTGGGCGCTGGCCTATGATGCCTTCGTGGACGGCCAGATGGAGATGAAGGCCGAGGTTTTGTCCGCCCTGACGGTGATGGAAGAATCCTCAAGCCCGGCGCTGGACCGCATCTCCCTGCGCCGCTGGCTGCTGGAGAGTCCGCTGTTCCCGCCGGCCCTGCTGCCGGGCGGGCCGGTGCGCTGGGAGCCCATCGACGATTCCCGCGCCCGCGCCGTGGTCTCCGCCCATGGCATGGAGGCGGCGATGGTGGCCGTCTTCGCGCCGAACGGCCGCCTGCTGCGCTTCGAGGCGGAGGAGGACGGCGACCTGACCACGCCCTATCATGGCTCCGGCGAGGTGGCGGCGCGCGACGACGATCGCCTGGTGGCCGGCATGCGGATTCCGCACGCCTTTTCCATCGCCCGCGCCGCCGGAGGCCAGGAACATCCCTTCTGGGTCGGCACCGTGACAGGGATCGCGTTCGAATAGCCCTCGATCGCCCGCGCCGCCCGGACCGCCCCGCCGGAGACCCTGTCCAGCCAGGAGAGCATCATGTCGCCGCTTCTCGACAGCCTGAGTCCGGAATACCTGGCCACCGCCCTGGTGGTGGTGCTGATCCCCGGTACCGGCGTGATCTACACCCTGTCCACCGGCCTGTTCCGGGGGCCGGCGGCCAGCATCGCCGCCGCCTTTGGCTGTACCCTGGGCATCGTGCCGCATCTGGCGGCCAGCGTGCTCGGGCTGGCCGCGCTCCTGCATGCCAGCGCCGCGGCCTTCCAGGCGGTGAAGATCGCCGGTGTCGTTTATCTGCTGTACCTGGCCTGGGGGATGTGGCGGGAGAGCGGCGGGCTCACCCTGTCCGATCCGGACGCGGCGGACAGATCGGCCCGGCGCCGCGCCGGCTGGACCACCATCGCCACGCGTGGTGTGCTCATCAACATTCTGAACCCCAAGCTGTCGCTGTTCTTCCTGGCCTTCCTGCCCCAGTTCGTGCCCGCCCAGGCCCCCGACACCCTGGCGCGCATGGGCCTGTTGGGCCTGGTGTTCATGGTCCTTACCTTCGTGGTGTTCGTGGGCTATGGCCTGGCGGCCACGGCGCTGCGGGCGTGGGTGCTGTCCTCCGCCCGCCTGACCCGCTGGATCCAGCGGGTCTTCGCCGCCGCCTTCGCTGGCTTCGCGGCCCGGCTGGCGGTGTCGGAGTAGACGAACAAGCCGACATCCCGTCGCGGGCCGAACACAGGGCCGTGTCGCAAACCCGACAATCGGCCAGGCATACTCCCGACACACGGCGGAAATCCTCGGGCGTCGGCCCTGGCATCCGCCTTGCTTAGCCTCCCGACGATCCCCGCTCTGGGGTTCCGTCGCGGAGGCGCCCATGCACACAGACAAACTCGCCACCGTCCTGCACGAGCCGGACTGCGCCACCAACCGCGCCAAGAGTGACACCGAGCGCAAGGCCGGCTGCCGCGCCAAGGGGCCGACTCCGGGGGCGGCGGCGGGCGGCTGCGCCTTCGACGGCGCCAAGATCGCGCTTCAGCCCATCGTCGACGCGGCGCACGTGGTGCATGGCCCCATCGCCTGCGAGGGCAACAACTGGGATAACCGGCACGCCGCCTCCTCCGGCCCCGACCTGTACCGGCGCGGCCTGACCACCGACCTGTCGGACCTGGACGTCATCCATGGCGGCGAGAAGAAGCTGTGGCGGGCCATCGGCGAGGCGGTGGCGAAATTCGACCCGCCGGCCGTGTTCGTCTATCAGACCTGCGTTCCCGCCCTGGTGGGCGATGACATTCGCGCCGTTTGCTCGGTGGCCACGGAGCGCTTTGGCCGTCCGGTGATTCCCGTGGACGCCCCCGGTTTCGTCGGCAGCAAGAACCTGGGGAACAAGCTGGCCGGGGAAACCCTGCTGGAGCACGTCATCGGCACCCGCGAGCCGGAGACCACCACCGCCACCGATATCGCCCTGATCGCCGAATTCAACATTGTCGGCGAGCTGTGGCAGATCACGCCGCTGTTCGAGCGCCTGGGCATCCGCCTGTTGTCCTGTATCACCGGTGATGCCCGCTTCCATCAGATCGCCCAGGCGCACCGGGCGCGGGTGTCCATGGTGGTGTGCTCGCAGGCCATGATCAACGTCGGCCGCAAGATGAAGGAGCGCTGGGGCATCCCCTATTTCGAGGGCTCTTTCCACGGCCTGCGCGCCACCTCGGACGCGCTCCGCCATTTTGCCCGGCTGCTGGTGGAGCGCGGCGCGCCCGCCGGCCTGGTCGACCGCACCGAGGCCCTGATCGCCGAGGAAGAGGCCCGCGTCTGGCAGCGGTTCGCTCCGCTGCGCGACCGCCTCGCCGGCAAGCGGGTGCTGCTCTACACCGGCGGCCACAAGAGCTGGTCGATCGTCTCCACCCTCCAGGACATGGGCATGACGGTC
>JANQGN010000647.1 GCA_028277295.1 Rhodospira sp. | reverse complement strand
GCGCTCCGGCGGCCAGGGGGGCCGAGTCGGTCGTCGCGTCGTGCCCGGCGGAGCGGCTTTTGGTCGCGGTCGATGTTGGGCACCATCTGGAGGCGCCGGGAGCCACCAGCGCCACCGGCCGGACCGAATACGCGTTCAATCGGGACCTGGCCGGGCGTCTGGTGGCGCAGCTTCACCAGGCCGGCGTGGCCGGCGCCTTTCTGGTGGAGGAGACCGGGCGCCCCATCGACCTGTGGGCGCGGCCCCGCCTGGCGCGGGACCGGGGGGCGCATGTGCTGCTGTCCATCCATCATGACTCCGTGCAGCCCCATTACCTGGAGGCCTGGGTTCACGAGGGCCGCCAAAGGCGTCACACCGACCGCTTTCAGGGCCATTCCCTCTTCGTCTCCAGCAAGAACCTGTACCTGGACGACAGCCTGGCCCTGGCCCGCGCCATCGGCCGCGCCTTACGGGCCTGGGGCCTGACCCCCAGCCTGCATCACGCCGAGCCCATTCCTGGCGAGAACCGGCCCCTCCTCGACGAGGACCTGGGTGTTCACGACTTCGCGGACCTGGTGGTGCTGAAGGCCGCGCCCATGCCGGCGGTGCTGATCGAGGCCGGGATCATCGTCAACCGCGCCGAGGAACGGCGCCTGCGCGATCCCTTCCACCAGGATATGCTGGTCGACGCCATGGTGTCCGGAATTCTAGAGATGTGTCCATCGCTCGTGGAGAAGTGATGCGGCGGATCGGTCGTGCCCGAGCCGTGTCGCGTGACAAAGCAGACGGCGATCAGGACAGGTCATCGCCGTTCAAATGATGCACGGGCACGATTGCGATTTTTTCCCACCTCTTCGACAATCGAGGCTGGTGTGTGGCGCGACCGTGGCGGCCTCGGCAGGGGCGGGCGCGGCCGGATCAGGCGACGGCCCCAGAAAGCGGGGGCGGAAACAACCGGCGGGTCGGTGGGTGGGGCCGGTCCGGACCGCGCGGTGAGGCGACGGGGATCAGGGCGGCGATGATGGCGGAACTCAGCATCACCCTGCGCAACGACCTGGCGGAGATCCCGCGCGTCACCGAGGCCGTGGAGAGCTTCGGAGAAACCAATGCCTTGGGTCCAAAGGTCATCTTCGCCATGACCCTGGCCCTCGACGAGGTGCTGACCAACGTCATCACCTACGCCTTTCCCAAGGACGAGACCGATCCGCGCGATATCCAGGTGGACGTGCGCCTTGTCGATGGCGCGGTCAGGGCCACCGTGCGCGATGACGGCCGCGCCTTCGATCCTCTGACGGAGGTCCCGCCCCCGGATCTCGACGCCGAATTGGAGGACCGCGCCATCGGCGGTCTCGGTGTTCACTTTTTGCGGACGCTCATGGACGGCTGCAGCTACTGCCGGCGCGGCAATCGGAACGAGCTTGAGTTTTTCAAAAACCTGTAGTCCAACTGGTCGGGTCGGAAAACGGTCCTGGGCCGAATCGGCTGCCGCGATTGGCCTGGCGGGAACGACGCAAGACGGGAAAGGTCGGTCGATGGATATCGCGGAACAGGAGGAGGGCGGCGTCCTGGTCCTCTCTCCGAGCGGACGGCTGGACGGCACCACGGCCCCGGAATTCGAGACGGTCTTGTTGGGGCGCATCGGCGAGGGGCACACGCGGCTGGTGCTGGATTTTGGGGGGCTCGATTACATTTCCAGCGCCGGGTTGCGGGTGTTGTTGATGGCCGCCAAGCGACTCAAGCAGACGGACGGCCGACTGGCGCTCTGCGCCGTTCAGGCGCATATCGTGGAAGTCTTCGAGATCAGCGGGTTCCTGTCGATCTTCACGGTCGTGGGCAGTCGTGGCGACGCCCTGGCCAAGGTCGCCGCCTGACGCGGGGGGCACATGGCGCGGGACACCCGTAAGGCCAGAGCGGAGGCGACCTGGGCCGGACGCATCGGATGCGGGCCGGCGAGGGTTTGTTTACCAACTGTCATGGATAATGGCCGCTGGCCGGGGCGGGGCAGGGGCGTTCATGCATCCGCCACCCGTGCCATGGTACTGCCCCACGGTGAGGAACCGCACGGCGGGGTGGCCGTCGCGTCCGATGGCGCGAGAGGTATACGGCGATGCGTTGTGTCCGTCGCCGCCTGGTATTAAGACGGGAGACGGCGTCATGGGCATCAGCCTGACGGCACGCATCGCCCTGACCATCATCATGGTGTTCCTGTTCGCCATGAGTCTGACAGCTCTTCTCAA
>JANQGN010000618.1 GCA_028277295.1 Rhodospira sp. | reverse complement strand
GCCGGGACCGAGGCTGAGGCTGGCGCGCGGTGTCTCGGCCGGCCACTGCATGGGCACGCTCTGGACCGGGCCATGCTGATAGACCAGCGTCTGTCCCTGAATGTCCAGGCGCGCGGTCTCCGCCCGGTCATCCAGCTCCACCGGCGCGATTTCAAACCGGATCAGGGGCTTGGGCTCGGCCGTGGGAAACAGGCGCTCACGGATGGCGGCGGCGCGCTGGAACACCGTGGGGCTGTCGGCCGCCAGGCCCAGGTCGGCGCCCGTGACCTCGCGCCAGGTCCAGCGGTCGGCGGTGGTGTCCACGAAGGGCGCCAGGTTTGTATTGAAGAAGGCGTCCAGGGTGCCGCCGGGACCGAACAGGGCGCCGAAGTCCTCCAGGGCCATGTCGGCGGTGGCCTCCGGGTCGGCCGGATAGCGGCGTCCCAGCGCCCCCGTGCAGGCCGGCAGCACCTCGGCGCGCCACAGCGCGTTGAGGCGGTCGCTGACCGTGCCGCTGGTCACCGCCTGGGCGGCCTCGGCGACCTCGCGCGCCATCCGGGACGCCGGCGCGGGCATCTGCTCGGCCAGCGCCAGCATCCGCGCCACGGGAGTCGGTCCCTGGTCCACCGCATTCAACTGGGCCAGCAGCGCCTGCCCCTGATCCGGGGCCAGGGCGGCGCGGTTGAACTGGTCGTACATGGCCTTGAAGCCCTCGGTGAGGGCATCGATGGGCGCCGCCGCCCCCTCACCCGGCGCTGTGACCAGCCGGTGCAGGTCGGCGAAACGATCATTGATCACCTGACCGGGCGGAGGCGGGGATTCCTGTCCGCCGCCGCTCAGGGCCGCCGCCGCGCCCACCAGGCGGGAGGAGGTGACCCGCTGCACCGCCGACCCGGCGCGCCCCGGCGCGGCGCTGGCCGCGTCGGCCACGGCGCCGGCATCCACGCCCTCCGGTCCGGGGACGAGCGTAGTCTCGACGGCCGCCGCCCGCAGGAAGAGCGCCAGGGGCGAGCGCGCGTCCCCCAGGGTGTTCAGAACATCCAGGGCCTGGTCAACGCTGGCGAAGGGCATCACCGACACGTCGGCGAGCAGCCGGTCCCAGCGGTCGCCGTAGTCCGCCAGAACCAGCGCCAGGATATCGTCGGACAGCCGCGCCTTGGCCCCGGGGCGCGCGGCGAGCGGGATCGTCTCGCCCATCACCCAGGCGTCGTCGAGGACCGTATCGGCCACCGCGCCCACGGCGGGCGTCACGGTCCCGTGATAGCCGTCGTAGGTATATCGGCCTGGCAGACCGGCGGCCAGCGGCTGCCCGGAGGCGCGCACCAGGGCCCGGGAGGCCAGCGGGCCGGCGGCCTCGTCCACCCGCCAGGTGGGCAGGTCCTGGACATCGGGCAGGTCCATCAGCAGGTCATAACCCCGCTGGGCCGGGGTGTGCCTGGCAAGAACCAGACGCGTCTCGTTGATCAGGTCGTCGTCGAGGTTCACCTTGGGGAAGGGCTCGGCGACCAGCGCCGCCACGGTGCTGGGCAACGCGGGACGCTGGCCGGTCTGCTCCGTGGCGGGATAGAGGCGGCGCGCGTCCAGCTGGTACCACGTGGCCAGGACGTCCGGATCCAGGGCACCACGCTGGCCGAGCATGAGATACACCTTGAGGGCCGCGAACTGGTAATCGGGCTGGCTGGCGGCGGCGCGGATCTGCCCCTCCAGGCGGCGCAGCAGGCGGGGCAGCAACAGCGTTTCCAGGCCGTCGCGATAGGCGCGCACGGCCGCCGCCTCCAGGGCCGCGTCGCGCGACAGGCCCACGTCCAGACTGACCGGAAGCCAGCGCCGCTGCCGCTCGGCCCACCCCACGGGCGCGTCACGCAGGGTCACCAGGGCCGCCAGGGCATCGGCCACGCGCGCATCGGTCACCTGACGGCCGGGCAGGTCCTCGGCCTGTGCCGTCGCCCGGGCCGCCGTGTCGTCCATGCGCGCCAGAAGATGGCCGGTGCTCAATGACGCCCGCACCATCCAGGCCGCCAGCAGCGCGCCCACCAGCACGACGGCGGTGACGAGCCCCGCCTCCAGGCGGCGCTGGCGCCGCTCGCGCCCCGTGTCCAGGCCGGCGAGGTTGGCCTCGCTCAACATCACCCGCCGCACCAGGGAAGACAGGAAGAAGCCGCGCCGCTGCCCACCCAGGACCCTCGCCCCACCCGACGAAAAGCGCCCGTCCAGCCCGAACAGCGCGGCCAGGCTGGGCAGCAGGCGATCCTCGCTGGGACCAGCCTGGGTGGCGCTGGCCAGATAGAAGCCACGCAGCAGCGCGCGGTCCTCGAATCGGTTGGGGGCGAAGGCGTCGTCCAGAAAGCCCACGATCACGGGCCGCAAGGTCGCCAGCTGCGCCGGGAAGCCCATCACCAGGCCACGCCAGCGAACGTCCGGTTCGCGGTGCATGCGCTCAATCAGACGGTCGTTGAGCCGTCGCAGCAGAGCATCGTAGGCTGGTCCCACCTGATCCACCACCCCGGCGTCGCCACGCCCATCGTCGGGCGGCAGGGTGTGGCCCCAGACCTGGCCCCGGTCCTCCGGGCTCAGGGTGTCGAAGAACGCCTCGAAGCCCGCCAGCCGGTCCATATGGGTGAACACCACATAGATGGGGACCCGCAGGCCAAACCGGCGGTCCATGTCGGCCAGGCGCTGGCGCAGCGCGAGCGCGGCCTCGCGCCGGTCGGCCTCGGCCAGGGCCGCCAGGGCCAGCGGATCCAGGGCGACGATGACGCCGTTCAGCGGCTGACGCGGCCGCGCGCCCTTCAGCAAGTCCAGGAACCCGCGCCAGACGGCGGCGTCCACCGCCGGGTCTCGATCCTGGGTCAACAGGCGCCCGGCGGGATCGATGAACACCGCGCGGTCGGTCAGCCACCAGTCCACCGACTCCGTGGGGACAGCGGCGCCGTCGGCGCCCAGGCCGCCGGCCCGGGCGGTGCGCCCCACCCGCCCGGCATGGGGCAACGGCACCCCAGCGCCCTTCAGCAACGTCGTCTTGCCGGCCCCAGACGGCCCCAGCAGCAGGTACCAGGGCAACACATAGGCATGGCGGCGCGTGAAGCGGTCGAGCAGCCGGTCGGACCAGGGGCGTGGGATACGGGCCCGGCGCAGCACCCCCATGGCCCGATCCTGGGTGAAACGCATCAAGCGTACCTCGTCCTCGGCGGCCGGCGGCACCTGGCCCGTGGACTCGGCGCTGGCGGCCGTCTCGGCCTCGGCCGCATCGTCGGGACCCGCCTCGGCGGTGCCGGCCGCGGCCGCGCTGGCCCGGCGCGACAGGACCAGAAGGTTGACAAGCCCCCACAGCACGAGCAGGCCAAGCGCGGTGGCGAAACGAACCGACGCCGCGTCGAAGGGCCTGGCCTCGCCCACCGACACCATCGGCCCGACCATCCACACCGCGACGCCGAGTCCCAGCGCCAGCAGCAGCGTCAGGAACCACAGCGAGATCAAGGCCCGGCCAATCGCCGTCAGCACACCCATGATCACCACCTCCCCCCCGGGCCGAGGACCACGCGGGCGTGATTCTCCAGGGCCGGGATCAGGGTCATGGGGGGTGGCCCCAGGGCCAGCCACGCGGCGGCATGACGCAGCAGACGGCGCCGGGCGTCCTCGGCCTCGGGGGTGGCGCCGGGCAGCGCCCTCTGGGCCAGGGTTTCCAGCCAGCGCCAGACCACCTCGCCGTCGAAGGCGCGCCGGTCGCCGAGCATCAGATAGGCGGCCATGGCCAAACGCCGGTCGTTAGCCTCGGCGGCAACGGCGGTAACGGCGGGATCACCGGACGCGGTCAACTGACGCTCCAGCGCCAGCAGCAGGCGCGGCCCCAGCAGGCGCCGCAGGGCATCGGCGTAGGCGGTTTCGGCGGCATCATGCACCGCATACCCCTGGTACAGGCCCAGGGTCAGCATCCAGGACGCCGGACCAGCGCCCCTCTGCGGTCCAAGGGGCATGGTCCGCAGGGTGTCCAGCGGCGGCAGAATGGCGGCGAAGTCGGTGTCATCGACGCCACTGATGGCCAGTCCATGGACCTGCCCCCGCACCGTGTCGGTCACCGCCTCGGCGCGGTCCAGCAGGGCGTGATTGCCCAGCAGGCTTTTTCCCCACAGCGCCACCCCCACGCCCAGCACCACCAGGCCGGCCACCCAGGCCAGGCGGTTGCGCCAGACCCGCGCCCGGCTGCGCCCGGGCGGTCCGGCCACCAGGCCGGCCTCGCCAAGGATCACGGTTCCCAACGCCCGGCCCACGAACCAGCCCCGATCGGGATCGTGGACGCGATACGCCGCCAGATCCGCCGCCGCCGGCGCGGCCTCTGATGGATCCTCCAGCGCGAAGCGGCGGGCCAGCACGGCGCCCAGCCGGTCGACAACGGGTCCCCCGACTCCGCCCGAGACAAAATGCACGGCCCGGGGCAGCAGCCTTTCCTGCCAGGCGGCCCCCCGAAACAGAGCGTCCATCATATGCTCAAGGGGCCCGCTCAGGCCGGCGACCTGCGTCGGAAAGGCCCAGATGGCCGCGCCCTGACGCATGCCCGGATCCTGGTGCAGGCGTTCCAGCAGACGGGCGTTGAGCCGCTGGACAAGGCCGTCAAGACGCGCTGGCACCACGGCCAGGGCGGTATCCTCGGCGCCCGGCACCGCCAGCGGCAGGGAGAAGCCCCACACCTGCTCGCGCTCCCGCCCCCCAAGCGTCTCGAAGGTGGCATGGAAGCCCACCAGGCGGTCGACCTGGGTCAGCCACACGTAGACAGGCAGGCGCCGGCCGGTGACCCGGTAAGCCGCCTCCAGGCGCTGCCGCAGCACGCGGGCGGCGGCCTCGCGCCGATCGTGGGTGCTGGCCGTGAGCCACGGCAAGGGCAGCGCGAGGACCACGGCGTTGAGCGGCTGGACCGGACGCTCGTCGCGCAGCCTTTGCAGCAAGGCGCGCCACAGGCGCGCCCCCCGGGCCGCGCCCCCCGGGGCGTCCGCGTCCGCCGCCAGATCGGCCACCAACGCCCCGGCCGTGTCGACCATCACCGCCCGGTCACCCAGCCACACGCAGGCCCCCAGGGTGCGGCCGGTGTCGTCCTGACGGCCGCCGCGCAGCGCATCGTCCGGGAACGTCAGGCCGGCGCGGGCCACGACCTGGGTCTTGCCGGCGCGCGGCGGCCCCATCACCAGGATCCAGGGCAGCCGGTAGGGTGATCCGCGCCCGCCTGTGGCGGTCCCCCGGCGCAACAGGCGATGCACGCGGCTCAGGTCACGGCGCAGCCAGGAGAGCAGCCGTGCGCGCGTCACCGTCGCCGGAGTCGGCCCGGCGCCGGGCGCGGGCACCCGGACGGGCACGGAGTCCGATCCCGGACGATCCTCCGGCGAGACCCAGAGAACAGGCTCGGAACCACCGGCGCCAACCGGCCCCGGCGCGGACGGGGCGGGCGTTCCCGGCTGGCCCGGCTGGTACCCGCAATCACGATCGGGCAAGGGTCCCGTGCCGCGTCCCGCCATGGTGGGTCCCATGATCCCGCCCCCGCCCTAACCGCCGCCAGCGCCGGGCGGAGCCTGGTAGACCGCGCTGGGCTCACGGCCCGGCCCCGTCGCCTCGGACGCGGCGGGCGATCCCGACGGCGCGCTGGCCGCCGCCGTCTCCGGCACAACGATCTCGATGCGGCGGTTGCGGGCGCGGCCCTCGCGCGTGGCGTTGCTGGCCAGGGGATCCCGGTCGGCGGCACCCTCGGCCCGCAGCCGGGTGGGATCGCTGATCTCCTCGCCGAGGACCGCGACCACCGCCGTCGCGCGCGCCAGCGAGAGGTCGTAGTTGCTGGGGAACCGCGCGGTGCGGATGGGCTGGCTGTCGGTGTGACCCACCACCACCACCGGCCCCCGTTCCCGCTCCAGGACCACGCCGATCCGCTGCAAGAGCGGCATGTCGCTGTCCCGCACGGTGGCGGTCGCCGAGGCAAAGGTACCGCCCCCCAGCAAACGCAGCGTGACCATCTGGTCGTCGCGCACCAGTTCAAGCTGCCGCAGGGCGATTTCCGGCGCCAGGGCCATGGACAGGCGGTCGTACAGGCCGACCGAGGGCGTGACCACCGGCGCCGGCAGGGGAGGCGGCGCCACCTCCGGCCGCAGGATCGAGGGCGGCCCGACGGGCACCGCCTCGATCAGGTCGCGGGTCACGACCTCGGTGCGGGCCGTCAGGGTGGCGCTCAACACCATGTACAGAATCGCCAGGCCGACCGCCACGATGGCCGCCACCAGCAGCGGAACCAGGCTGGACGGCGGTGGCTTGTGCGCCATCTCCAGGCCCCGCCAGTGGGGCGACAAGGCGCGATCGAAGTCACCGCGCAACTGGCGCAAGGTGCGGAACAGATTATCGCGCACCTCGGCCAGTTCGGATTGCCCCTGGGGCATGACCCGGTACTTGCCGACGAAGCCCAGGGCCAGGCACACCGCCATCAGTTCGAGAACCTCCAGATTGTTGCCGGGACGGGTCAACAGATGATCGAGGATGTCGAAGAAGCGTTCGCCGCCCCAGGTCTCGCTGTAGATCGTGCTCACCAGGCTCCGCCCGGCCCAGCCGCTGGCCGCGCCCCACTCGGTGGACAGGATCAGGTCATCGACGGTGGCGCAGATCGCATAGCGGGCCATGCGCACGTCTTCGGGGGCCAAACCAGCCGCCAACGCCCCTTGATCGAAGCGCCGCACCTCGGCGATGACCCGTTCGCGCAGGCCGTCCAGGTCGGCGACACCCGGACCGTCGCGCAGGCGCGCGGCCAGGGCGAGCAGCGCCGTGGCATTACCAAGCAAGGGATTGAGCCCGGCGCCGACCAGGGAGTCATCATCCAGGGTGTCGGCGTCACGATGGCGCCCCGGCACAAACACCCGACGCGGCTCGCCGGCCTGGGCACGCGTGGGCGGCGGCGCGGGCGTCGGGGCCGGCGCGGGCTCGGGTTGCGTGAAGGGGCCGGGCTCACCGGCGGCGGCGCCGAACAGGGTGGCCTCCGCATGCTCGGCCGGCCCGACACGTGGCGCGTCCGCCTGGGCCGGCGGCGGCGGAGGGGCCGCCACGGGCAGTGGTGGTGGCGGTGGTGGTGGTGGTGGCCGTGGCGGAGGTGGCGGAGGTGGCGATGATGGCGACGTCGGTGGCGGTGACGGATGAGGGCTTGGCGCGCCGGACCGGCTCAGCGTCCCCCCACCGGGCGCGTCCCAGTCGTCGCCGATGAGTCCCGGCCCGGCCGCCGGCCCGCCCCCTCCCGGCGCCTCAGGCAATGGCGGGGATGGCGCGGGACGGCCCGAGGGTGGCCGAGGCGCATTGGGCAACGCCCGCGCCGGCGTCGGGTCCAGCTCCACGCGCCCGGTCTCCGCCGCCTTGGTGTCCGCCGCCGCCGTGGCCCGCGCGGTCTCCAGAGCGGTCAGCAGGGCGTCGAGGTGCGCCTGGCCGCCGCCGCCGGGCATCATCACCGTGGCGTCGGGATCGACCCCCTGGTCAGCGCCCGCCCCCGCGTCGCCCCCGGGACCGCCGGCCGCGGTCGCGGTCGCGCCGGCCAGCGGCGACACACCATCCGCACCGGGTCCCCCGCCCGCGAAGGGATCGGGACGGCGATCCCGGCGCTGGAAGACGGTGTTCTCGCCATCCGCGTCGGTCTCGTCGCCAAAGGGATCGTCGGCGTTCATATCCGAGGTCGCGTCCTTCGTCGTCTCGCCCTGCCCGGCGGGCGCCGTCTCGCCGTGTCCGGCCGGCCGTCACCCGCGAATAGCCCACAGCTCCATCTGAATCCCCGGAAAGTCACCGGCCAGGTGGATCGCCACGCCCCCGGAGGTCGTCAGGGCCTTCCACATTGGGTTGTTGCGTTCCAGATCGAAGTACGTGGTGCCGGCGATGTAGGGCAACTGGCGCGGCGCGACCGGCAGCGGCCGCACGGCAATGCCTGGCAGGGCCACGTTGACCAGCTCACGGATGCGCTCCACGGGGCCGATCTTGACCTGAGCGGGAAAGGCACGGCGCAGTTGTTCGGCCGGCATCTCGGCGCGCGCCGCCAGCACGAACTGCGCGTTGCCCAGCAGCGAGCGGTCGGCGATGACCCCCACGCGGATGCCGTACTTGCGCAATTGCAGGGGGATGGGCACCGCCGTTTGTTCCAGAACCGCCGACAGATACTTGCGCAACTCGGCCATCACCGGCGTCAGGCTGCCGCGAATGTCCTCGTGCCGGTAGACCGGGAAGGCCGGCGGCCGCCGCCCCGGCGCGGCGAAGGTGGCCAGTTCCCCGGTCAGGCGCAGTATCTCGCGATGGAAGTCCTCGGGATGCAGCCGGGTGGCCTGGGACAGGGAGGCCAGGAGCGGCCCGGCGCGGTTGAGGCAGGCCAGCATCATGAAATCGGCGATGTCGCCCACGCCGCGCGCCCCGGCCGCCCCTCCGTCACCCCCTCCACCACCCAGCCGTTGGGCCAGAGCCTCGCACCGGCTGTGCACCAAGCCCTGCGCCTCGTCGCGAAAGGCGGCCAGGGCGGGCGCGGCGGCGCAGTCCAGCACCGGCGGGATATACCGGTCGTCCAGCACCACGCGGCGGTCGGCGCGCACCTCGATGACGCGCGCCACCCCCAGGCAGATCAGCCCGGCCCGCTCGGCGGTCTCGGTCACCAGCCGCAACCGGGGCCGGGCCACGGCCATGGCGGTGATGGTCTGCGCCGTGCCGGCGGTGTCCACCACTTCCGCCTCCTGCGGGCGGTAGCGGGCAACCGTTTCGGAATCCGCACCCTCGGCGACCTCGATGCCCCCGGGCTGGCGCGCCGGCAGGGCCAGGAAGACCTCCTGGTTGCGGTTGCTCTCGGGCAGTTCCAGGGGCGGCGGGTGGTCGGCGTCCTCGGGGATGGAGAAGGGCGTGCCGTCGGGCATGACGCCGCGTGCCTGGGTCAAGGCGAAACGGCCATTGCCCAGCAACTCTCTATTGACCTGCGCCTCCAGCAAACCCCAACCATGGGCCCGCAATCCCTCGGTCGCCCCACGCACCAGGCGCTCGGTGTTCCGATCCGCCTGCTGGAAATGCTGGGGCCGAAGGAACATGCCTTCCGACCAGACCACCCGATTATCGGTCGCCATG
>JANQGN010000375.1 GCA_028277295.1 Rhodospira sp. | reverse complement strand
GCTGGAGATCCTTCGCACCCTTTGGGTGCTCAGGATGAGGTTTGTCCATTTAAAACAACCTCATCCTGAGGGAGTGAAACGACCGAAGGATCTCCATCGAGTGCTCCGCTCCTCTCGGAAGGCGCTTTATGAACGTTTGTTCATCCGAGTTCGGAGCCCTGATAGAGCATGGTGAGTGATTTTGGACTCACCCAATATGCTCTAACATTTTGATATTTAAGCAAATCGTCGTCGCGATCCGTTCCAGATCGCTCGGGATTTACTCTAACGCCGCCGGCCGCGTGTTGTTGGCGTCGAACCGTCGGGCCAGGTCTCGTACCATGTTCACGGGCCTCCTCACCATGGGAGGGACATACGCCATGGTTCCCGTGCCCCTTGCTCCGCTGACCGACCATCGGGCGGCCATCCGCGCCGCCACCCTGGCGGACGAGACCGTCTCTGTGCGCGCGCTGGCCGACCAAGCCCGGATCGACGCCGCCGGTCAGGGGAGAGCCCACGGCGAGGCCCGGGATCTGGTCCAGACCTTGCGGGAAAACCACGCGCCTGGACTGACGGAGGCGCTGCTCGCCGAGTACGGGCTGTCCCAACCGGAAGGGGTGGCCCTGATGTGCCTGGCCGAGGCCGTCTTGCGTGTGCCCGACACCCCCAGCCTGGACGCCCTGATCCGTGACAAGATTGCCCCGGCGGACTGGCGCCGCCACGCGGGGCAGGCGCCCTCGGCGCTGATCAACGCCGCCACGTGGGGCCTGACGCGTGCCGGAGCGCTGTTACGCGGGGACGACGCGGCCGGGACCGTTCCCAAGACGGTCCTGCAAGCTCCCCTGCGACGCCTTGGGACGCCGGTGATCCGGGCCGCTGTCGTCGAGGCCATGAAGCAGATGGGGCGGCACTTCGTGCTGGGCCGCACCATCGACGAGGCCATGACCCGCGCTCGTCCCCTGGAGGCACGCGGTTACACGATCTCTTATGACATGCTGGGCGAGGCCGCGCGGACCATGGCCGACGCTGATCGCTACTACGAGAGCTACCGTGGTGCGCTGGGGCGCCTGGCCACCGTCGCCGGCCATGATGACGTCGGCGCCAATCCCGGCATCTCCATCAAGCTGTCGTCGTTGCATCCCCGCTTCGAGCCGATGCAGCGCGCGCGGTGCCTGCCGGTGGTCGTCTCGCGGGTGGGCCACCTGGCGCGTCTGGCCCGCGACGCCAACATGGGTTTGACGGTCGACGCCGAGGAACAGGAGCGGCTCGACCTGACCCTGGACGTGATCGAGGCGGTCCTGAGCAACTCGGATCTCGCCGGCTGGGATGGCCTTGGCGTGGTGGTACAAAGCTACGGGCCGCGCATGGGACCGGTGCTGGATTGGGTCATCGCGCTCGCCGACCACCTGGACCGCCGCGTGACGGTGCGGTTGGTCAAGGGTGCCTATTGGGACACCGAGATCAAGCGTGCCCAGGTGTTGGGGCTGGATGGCTATCCGGTGTTCACCCGCAAGGCATCCAGCGACGTGGCGTACCTGGCGGGGGCGCGGCGACTGTTGGCGCGGCCCGATCGGGTGTTCCCGCAGTTCGCGACCCACAACGCGCGCACCATGGCCGACGTGCTTGAACGGGCGGGGGAAGGAGCGCGGTTCGAGTTCCAGCGCCTCCATGGCATGGGTGAGGCGCTTCACGACCTCGTGCGGGCCCGGCACGGGCTTCCCTGCCGGATCTATGCGCCGGTGGGCCATCATGCGGACCTGCTGGCCTATCTGGTGCGCCGCATGCTGGAGAACGGCGCCAACAGCAGCTTTGTCCATCAGGTGCTCGACCCGGCGGTACCGGTCGATGCCCTGGCGCGGGACCCGTTGGCGATCGCCGACGCATTGGACCCGCTGCCGCATCCGGCGATCCGCCCGCCGCCTAGCCTGTACGGCGCGGCGCGGCGCAACAGCCGGGGACTTGATCTGACCGACCCCCGCGCGCGGGCATGGTTCGAGACCGAGCGAGCGCCCTTTCGTGCGCACCAGTGGGAAGCGCATCCCTTGATCGGTGATGAACGCCATCCGGGCCGGCGGCGGCCGGTGGTCAATCCGGCGGACCCGCGCGACAGCGTGGGCACGGTGCACGACGCCGACCCGGCGCTGGCCCGTGTGGCCGTCGATACGGCGTTGGCGGCGCTGCCCGCGTGGTCCGACCAGCCGGTAACGGCGCGGGCGGCGATCCTGGAGCGGGCCAGCGACCTCTACGAGGCCCACATGCCAGCGTTGATGGCCCTGGCCACCCGCGAGGCCGGGAAGACCCAGGCCGACGCGGTGGGCGAGGTTCGTGAGGCCGTGGATTTCCTGCGCTACTACGCCGCCGAGGCGCGGGCCTTGCCGTCCGGGCGGGCACCCCGTGGGGTGTTCGTGTGCATCTCTCCATGGAACTTCCCTCTGGCCATCTTCATCGGGCAGGTCGCCGCCGCCCTGGTGACGGGTAACGCGGTGATCGCCAAGCCGGCCGAGCAGACGTGCCTGATGGCCGCCCGGGCGGTGGCGTTGTTGCGCGAGGCAGGGGTGCCGGCGGGGGCCCTGGCGCTCCTGCCTGGAGATGGCGCCAGCGTGGGCGGCGCCTTGACCGCTGATGACCGGATCGGTGGGGTCTGCTTCACCGGCTCCGGCGAGACCGCTCAGGCGATCCACCGCGCCATGGCGGAACGCGGCGCGGCCGCCGCGCCCCTGATCGCCGAGACCGGCGGGCTCAATGCCATGATCGTGGACTCTACCGCCTTGCCCGAGCAGGTCGTTCGCGACGTCCTGGCGTCGGCCTTTCAGAGCGCCGGGCAGCGGTGTTCGGCCCTGCGCCTGCTTTGTCTTCAGGAGGACATCGCCGACCGTACCCTGGCGATGCTGCGTGGCGCGATGGACACCCTGGCGGTTGGCGATCCCTGGGATGTCGCCACCGACGTGGGGCCGGTCATCGATGCCGAGGCACGCGCGGACATCATGGCGCATGTGACCGCCCTGGAGGCCGAGGGTCGCCTCGTCCACCGAGCCCCGCCGCCGGCGGGAGCATCATCGGGGCGGTTCGTGGCGCCGGCCGTTGTGCGCCTGGACCGGCTCGAGGACCTGACCCGCGAGGTGTTTGGGCCGGTGCTGCACGTGGTCACCTGGACGGCGGCGGACCTGGACGCCCTGGTGACGCGCATCAACGCCCTTGGTTACGGGTTGACCCTGGGCTTGCACAGCCGCATGGAGGCGCGCGCGGCACGCGTCGGCGCGGTCGCGCGTGTCGGCAATGTGTATGTGAACCGCAACCAGATCGGCGCCGTCGTTGGGGTTCAGCCATTTGGCGGCGAGGGGCTGTCCGGCACCGGCCCCAAGGCTGGAGGACCGCACTATCTGTTGCGCTTCACGCGCGCGGTCGCGAAGGGCGACGATCCGCCACCATCGGCACCCATCATCAACGGGACACGGGATGTCCGCGCGGTCTCGGACGCGCTGGCGGCGGCGGCGCGCGAAATGCCGGCCTGGAGCGCGCGGCGAGACCGCGTCGCCATGCTCCGGACGGTCATCGCGGACTTGCCGGGCGCGGATGCCGACGCCGCGACCGCTGGGCTGGCGGCGGCGGATCCCCTTGACCCCGGCCCGGCGGAGCTTCCGGGGCCGACGGGAGAGCGCAATCAGTTTTCGCTTCAGCCGCGCGGTGTCGTGCTGTGTCTCGGGGACGGCGCGGACGCGCCCGCGCCCGCCATCCGCCAGGCGGTCACGGCGCTGGCCCTGGGGTGCGCGGTGGTGGGGCCGGATGCGCTGCTCGCGGCCTTGCGGTCGCGTTTAAGTCTCATGCCCGTGCCTCTGAAGACCCTGGCGGGCTGGCCGGCGCTGGACGCGCTCTCCGTCGCGGCCCCATTGGGACTGGTCGCGCTCTGGCACGCTTCCAAGGACAACGTTCGACCCTTGCGCCGGGCCCTGGCGAAGCGACCTGGTCCTCTGGTCGCCATGGCCGATGATCCAGACGACGTGGCGGCCTTCGTGATCGAACGAACCCTGAGCACCGACACCACGGCCTCGGGCGGCAATACAACCCTCCTGGCGCGGATGGCCAAAATGGAATAGGGATGCACGACCAGCATGGCGACCAGCCCCGGACGGACATAGACAAGGACGGCCGTCCATCAGGCCAGATGCGGACGGCCGTGCCGGTCGCCGGTGGTGTACCGAACCTGACGGCGGCTGGGCCCTCAGGCGGCGTTGGTGCCCGACTTGCGGCCGAGCCCGATTTTCTTGGCGAATTCCGAGCGCTGCGCGGCGTAGTTCGGCGCGACCATGGGATAGTCGGCGGACAGACCCCACTTCGCCCGGTATTCGTCGGGCGTCATGTTGTAGTTGGTGCGCAGATGCCGCTTGAGCATCTTGAGCTTCTTTCCGTCTTCCAGACAGACGATGTAATCGGGGAACACCGACTTTCGAATCGGCACCGCTGGCTTCTGGGCTTCGGCCTTGACCTCGGCTTGCGCCTGGCCAAGTCCATTGAGGGATCCGTACACGGTATGGATCAGTTCAGGAATTTGGCCGGCGGGCAGCGGGTTGTTGCCAACGTAAGCGGTGACGATGTTCACCGCCAGTTTCAACATCTCGTCTCGGGGCATCGCCGTTGCGGGATCGTCGGTCATGCTTGTTACTCTTCCCTCTTGATTGATTGCTGGGTCTCAACACCGATGAAACGTAGGGCAATGACCGCTGCGGTCGAGTCTTATCGGCCCGTCATCGGACGTCCTCCGTCAGACGACAGGCAGCCCGGTTTCAGGCGCTGTCCCACTGACCATCAAACTAATTACCGTG
>JANQGN010000368.1 GCA_028277295.1 Rhodospira sp. | reverse complement strand
GTCGGCCACCGCCTGGACGATCGACAGCCCCAGGCCGATGCCGCCGGTCTCGCGGGCGCGCGAGCCCTCCACGCGGTAGAACGGATCGGTCACGCGGGCCAGATGCTCTTCAGGGATGCCGGGACCGTCGTCGCGCACCACCACCGCCCAGGTGCCCGGCCCGGCCTCCACCGACACCCGTGCCGCGCCGGCATACGCGCATGCGTTCTGCACCAGGTTGGCCACCGCCCGGCGAAGCGCCCTGGGGCGCCCCCGGACCACCAGAGGGTCGGCGGTCGGCGCCTCCTCCACAAAAAGGTTGGATCCCGTGGCCGCCAGGTCGTCGCACAGGGCCTCGACCAGCGCCCGCAGGTCCAGATTGCGCGCCTCCTCGGCGGTGACGTCGTCGCGGGCGAAGTCCAGGGTCGCGCGGACCATGGCCTCCATGTCGTCCAGGGTGGCCAGCATGCGGGCCCGTTCCTCGGGGTCCTCCACGAACTCGGCGCGCAGCCGAAGGGTGGTGATCGGGGTGCGCAGGTCATGGGAGATCGCCGCCAGCAGGCGGGTGCGGTTGTCCACCAGGCGGGCCAGGCGCTCGCGCATTTCATTGAAGGCGGCCGCCACCGCTCGCAACTCCCGGCTGCCGGTCTCGGGCAGCGGATCCATTCGCGGATCCTGGCCCATGCGCCGGGCGGCGTCGGCCACGGCGCGCAGGGGGCGGGTCAGGCGGCGCACCGCCCACAGCGACAGCGCCAGAATGACGATCCCCATGAGCGCGATCGAGGCCAGCGCCCCCGGCGTCCAGAAGCCTTGCGGACGCGGCACCCGGGCGGTGACGTTCAGCCAGCGCCCGTCGCTCAGGCCCACCGAGACGGCGAGCACCTGATCCTGAGGATCACGAACCACCCAGTTTTCGAAGCGGCTGGACGGGGCCGCGTCGTCCCGATCGTGCCACCGGCGCCAGGGATTGAAGCCATGCTCGTGGTCGCCGTGCGACTCCGACCGGAACCAGGCCCCGAAGGGAGAGCCGAACGGGGACTCACAGGATCGGTCGGCGCCGGCATCAGCCGAGGGACCGGGTGGAGCATGGGGCGTCGCCGGACGCGATGGCGCCGGACGCCCTGCCCATGGGGGCGGCCGGGTGGACTCGACGTCGGGTCGCCCGGTGAACGCATCGGCCAGATCAATGTGCACTGGCAGGGAGGGCGTGTTGGCGTCGCCATCGTCCAGCGCTTCTTGCAGCGCGTGGTCCAGGAAGCGGCAGATGGCGGGCGGCTTGCTGGCGACAGGTTCGGGATCGCCGTCCGGTGTCCGCTCCGACACCATGGGCCAGTCCGAGAGGCGCAGGCGCACCCGGCCATCACTCATGGCCCGCAGCAGGATCCAGGACTCGCGATACGAGTCGATGGTCTCCAGGCGGTCGACGGCCTCCACCACCCGGGTGACCAGCGTCCGCGCCCCGAGGATCTGCAGCAGACGCGCGCGGTCGATCGAGTACAGCCCCAGCGACACCAGGTGGGACAGCGTCAGGCCGATCAGCAGCACCACCACGGTCTGCCCGGCCAGGCTGCGGGGCCAGGGGCGAGGCAGACGCCAGCGGTTTTGGCGTGAAAGGGTCTCCGGGGGAGAGGCGCGGTCCCGGTTGGCCATGTCGTTTCAGGTCCGTCCGTTCTGTGCCCACCCTGAACGTCGTTCCCCGACGGTCCCTAGCATACGT
>JANQGN010000348.1 GCA_028277295.1 Rhodospira sp. | reverse complement strand
CAGGAATGCGTCGACTGCCACATGGGTGAGAATCCCGGCCTCTACTGGGAGTGGAACCACAGCCAGCATGGACAGAACGGCGTCACCTGTCTGGACTGTCACGAAGCCAAGGAAGGTGAGATCGACGCCTGGCGGCACGAGGACACCTTCGTCTCCATCGTCGTCACGCCCAAGGACTGCTCCAAGTGTCACGAGAAGGAGTTCGAGGAGATGGACGGCTCCCACCACGCCAAGGGCGGACAGATCCTGGGCTCTCTGGACAACTTGCTCGGCGAGGTGGTCGGCGGCCCGGCGGCGGTGAACGCCGGTTGCAAGCAGTGTCACGGTTCCAAGCTCGAGTTCATCACCGAGGGCAGCAGCAAGGAGCGCGGGCGGCCCAAGGCCGGCACTTGGCCCAACACGGGCATCGGGCGCATCAACCCGGACGGGTCGCTCGGCTCATGCACCGCCTGCCACGGGCGTCACCGTTTCAGTAAGGCCCAGGCGCGCACGCCCGACACCTGCGGGAAGTGCCATGTCGGCCCGGACCACCCGCAGATCGAGGTCTACAACGAGTCCAAGCACGGCATCATCTACCGCGCCAAGGTCAACGAGATGAACCTGGAGTCCGACAAGTGGGTCGCCGGCATCGACTACACCGCCGCCCCCACCTGCGCCACCTGCCACATGAGCGCAGCGCCCAACGAGGCCAGCACGCACAACGTCGGTGAGCGCATCTCCTGGACCCTGCGTCCGCCCATTTCCACCAAGATCAATCTGGTGAAACTGGAGAACGGCGACGAGTTCGACGTGCCCGAGGGTGGCGACATCCCCGCCGTCGGCGACGAGGCGAAGGGCTCGACCGTGGTCGAGGTGCTGACATGGGAGGACCGCCGCGCGAAGATGGAGGACGTCTGCTACGCCTGTCACGAGCAGAGCGTCATCGACGGCCACTACCAGCAGTTCGACGACGTGGTGGAGCTCTACAACGAGAAGTTCGCCAAACCCATCGCCGCCGTCATGGGCAAGCTGAAAGAGGGCGAGTACATCACCGCCTCCCCCTTCGATGACAAGATCGAATGGACCTGGTGGGAGATCTGGCACCACGAGGGTCGGCGCGCCCGCCATGGCGCCTCCATGATGGGCCCGGACTACACCTGGTGGCACGGTATCTACGACGTCGCCAAGCACACCTACTTCAAGTGGATTCCGGAGCTGAAGGAGACGGTCATCAAGAAGGACGGCAACGACGCGTATGCGGTTGCCCTGCTGGAGGAGTACTTCAAGCCCATCGAGGGCCACGATTGGTACTTCAGCGGCATGGGTAAGGAGCAGATCGAGAAGGTCCGCGCCGCGTTCGAGAAGCGCTACGGTGAGGGATCGCTGAAATAGCGGCCCGACTCGGGAGCGGCGTCACCGCCGCTCCCGCCACAGGAAGACGCCATGCTCAAGACGCTCCGCATCATGACCGCGGCGACGGTCGCCCTGCTCTCCATCGCGTTTGCTGTCGACGGCCTTGCC
>JANQGN010000175.1 GCA_028277295.1 Rhodospira sp. | reverse complement strand
TGTCTGTCCGGAAAGCCTTGCAAGACACCACATACGGCATGCCATCCGGGCACCGTCACACACCATATTGCGGTTTTCGAGACTTTCCGGACGGGCTCTGAGAACCCGTCGGGAAAGTCGCGGGAACCGCAATATAGAGCAAATCGTCGTCGCGATCGGTTCCGGATCGCTCGGGATCTGCTCTAGTGCTTTACGGGATGTCCCCCGAGGGCTCCCGTAGAAGGAAATCCCGTCTGCGAGGCGCGTCATGGCGTTTCAGGCCGACGGGAACGGCTCTCCAAACGGAACCAGTCGATGGCCGAAGAAGACAAGGCATCGAAAACAGAAGACCCGACGCAAAAGCGGCTGGCCGACGCGCGCGAGGAGGGCAACGTCGCCAACTCGCGCGAGGTCTCCCACTTTACCATGCTGCTGGGCGCGGCCATTTTTGTCGCCACGATGTTGCCCTGGGTGGCGGACCGCGTCGCCGCGCACCTGTCCCAGTTTCTGGCCAAGGCCGACCGGATCCGGCTGGAGCCTGATGCCATCGCCATTGGCCTGGTGGATATCGTCCTCACCCTGGCCCCTTACCTCGCGCTTCCAGTGGCGTTGTTCATGCTGATGGGGATCGTCGGCCAGGTGAGCCAGGTGGGCTTGTTGTTCACCGCCAAGCCGCTCCAGCCCAAACTTGACAAGATCAGCCCGATCAGCGGCATCAAGCGCATGTTTTCGATTAAGCAGATTCTGGAGGCGGTCAAGGGGATCTTTAAAATTGGCGTGGTGGCGGTCATCGCCGGTCTCGTCCTGTTACCAGCCATGGAGGCGCCTGCCCATCTGGTCGACCAGGATATTCTTGCCACCCTGAACGAATTCCATGACGCGCTGGTCGTGCTGATCGTGGGCGTGGTGATGGTGATGGTCATCATCACGCTGATCGACGTCGTTTATACTCGCCACAAGCATTACGAGGACCTGCGCATGACCAAGCAGGAGGTCAAGGACGAACACAAGAACCTGGAGGGCGATCCGCAGGTCAAGCGCCGTGTTCAACAACTCCGCGTCGAGCGCACCCGCCAACGCATGATGCAGGCCGTGCCCGACGCCGACGTGGTGATCACCAACCCCACCCACTTCGCCGTCGCGCTGCGCTATAAAATGGAGTCCATGGCGGCGCCGCGCCTGGTGGCCAAGGGGCAGGACCACCTGGCTATGCGCATCCGCGCCGTCGCCGAGGAGAACGACGTTCCCATTGTCGAGAACCCGCCGCTGGCGCGTGCCCTGTACGCCAGTGTCGAGTTGGATCAGGAAATACCGCCAGAACACTACCAGGCGGTGGCCGAGGTCATCGGCTATGTCATGCGCCTCAAGAAAACCCTTCATTAGGGAGCCGGCGCCCTGGGTGCTGGCCGCCAGTCTGCTCGCCTTGCTGCTGGGGCTGGTGGCTGACCATCCGGCGGTCGCGGCGCGGCTGCCGCTCGACGACCGGGTGGTTCCGGCGCTGTCCGGGCTGGGCCTGGCCCTCGGCCTGGTTGCCCTGGCCAGCATGGCGCGGCGGCTGGCCCGCTACCGCGAGTCCAGCGACCGAGGCCGGGCGTTGGCGCTGGCGTTGCGCGATGATACCCAGGCCCGCCTGGTGACGGACCAGGGCGGGCGGGTGCTGTTCGTCAATGTGGCTGGTGCCCGACTTTGGCCCCGCCTCGATCCCCTGGCCGACATGGCGGACCGCTATGACACCATGGCCACCCTGGGCGGCCCCGAGGCCGGCATTGGCCCGCTGGACCGGCTGCGCTCGGCCGCCGCTCGTGGCTATACGGAAACGCTGGCCGTGCCGCTCAGCGCCGTGAACGCGCCGACCCCGGGCGTTGATCCAGAGTGGTGGGAAATCACGGTCCGGCCTCCAGGCCCTCGCGAAACCCCGATGGGCGGGAGCCAGGACCTGCGTGTGTGGACGGCGACGGAGATCACCGCCCGCCGGGCCATCGATGAGGTGTTGGCCCGGGAGCGTGAGGCGCTATCCGATTTCCTATATTTCCTTCCGGTCGGGCTGTACACGGCCGATGCCGAGGGATGCTTGCGCTTCGTCAACCAGCGCATGGCGCGCTGGCTCAACCGCACCTCCGAGGATCTGGTTGGAGCCTCGCTGTCGGCGCTGGTCGACGGTGGCCCGCCGCCATTGGAGGATGGCGACTGGCGTGGGGAGTTGCGCTACCTGTCGGTCGGCGGCCCGGCGTTTACCGCGGTGGTGAGCCAGGCCACCTATGACGAGGGTGGGGCGCTGATGACCCGCGCGGTGGTGCTGCGTGACGCCATCGAGGTGCCGGCGTTCGCTGGCATTGGCATCACCGAGGGCGGATCGTGGCGCTGGGACCGGCGGTTCCGCTGGCTTTTTGATGGGGCGCCGGTGGGCATCGCCCTGACCGACCCGGACGGCCGTCTGACGGACTGCAACCGCGCGCTGGAGACCCTGTTGGGACAGCGGCGCAAGGACCTGGTGGACCAATCCCTGGTCGCGCTGGTGGCCGAGGCCGACCGCGCCGAGGTGGCTCGGGCGATCGACAGGGTGCTGTCCGGCGCGGTGACCGGTGGCCTGCGTCTGGACGTGACGCTCGCGCCCAGTGGGGCACACATGGGGGTCCATACGGGAACGCATACTGGAACGCATACTGGAACGCATACGGGGGCGCACACGGGAACGCATGCGGGCGTTCCGGCCCGCGCCACCGCGACCGACACCGCGATCATGGCCAGCGGCGACAGGCGCGTGACCGCCGACCTGTACCTCGGGCCCATGGGTGGCCGCGAGGGCATTTCCCGCGAGGCCGCCCGGGACGGAAGCGTTGCCCTCGTCGAGGGCGTGGTCGCCCACCTGATCGACACAACGGAGCAACGCAGCCTGGAACGGCAGTTCGCGCAGGCCCAGAAGATTCAGGCCATGGGTCAGTTGGCCGGCGGCGTCGCCCACGACTTCAACAACCTTCTGACGGCCATGATCGGGTTCTCGGACCTGCTGCTCCAGCGCCACGGCGCCGGCGACCCGTCGTTCGCCGACATCATGCAGATTCGCCAGAACGCCAATCGCGCCGCCAACCTGGTGCGGCAGTTG
>JANQGN010000626.1 GCA_028277295.1 Rhodospira sp. | reverse complement strand
TCAAAGGGACTTCGATTGGCTGATCAGCATGGCGGGAGTCGAGGTGTTGCTGGTGCGGGTTAACAAGCAGACGGGCCAACGCTGGAACCTCGGTCGCTACTAGAGCAAATCCCGAGCGATCTGGCACGGATCGCCCTGGAAAATCTTTTGGGGACGATTTGCTTGAAAAATAAATGTTTAGAGCATGCTGGGCGATTCAGAAATCGCGCAACATGCTCTAGGCGGCGTCCGTCGACCACCGTTCCTGGATCGGCGCGGGAATCCGCGCACGCCACTCCGCCGCCGGCGACCGGTCCGCATGGGGAGCGCCACCGGGGTCGGGCCCCGCGCGGGTCCTATTCCGCCGGCGCCTCGGGCGCTGGCCGGGGGCGGCCGCGCCGGCGTTCCCGGTGCAAGGTATAGAGGGCCGCGCCGATGATCAGGGCCGCGCCCGTCCATATATCTGGCCCGGGGAACTCGCCGAACAGCATGAACCCGAACAGCGTCACCCAGAGAAGCTGGGTGTAGTTCATGGGCGCCACCGAGGATGGCTCGGCGTGGCGATAGGCGGAGATCAGCAGATACTGGCCGATGATCGCCGATCCACCCATGGCCAGCACCAGGGCCATGGTGACCGCGTCCGGCGTGACCCAGGTGAGCGCCGTCGGCACCGCCAGGATCGCCGTCATCAGCGCCGAGGAATACAGCATCATCACCATGGTGCCCTCGGTGCTGGAGAGCAGCCGCACGCAGATGCTCATGCCGGCCACCGAGGCCGCCGAGATCAGGCCGGCCAGCATCGCCGGATCCACCTGGCCGCCCTCCCAGGGCCGCAGGATGACCAGAACCCCCAGGAATCCCACCGCCACGGCGCTCCAGCGATGCGCGCCGACCACCTCGCGCAGCACCACCACCGCCAGCAGCGTCACGAACATGGCGCGGGAAAAGCTGATCGACATGGCCGTGGCCAGCGGCAGGTTCACCAGCGCATAGAACCCGGTGAGCACGGTGATCACGGTGAGCCCCAGGCGAATCGCATGCAGGCCGGGGCGGCGGGTGAGCAACGCGCTAGGGTCGCGCCGGATCGCCATCACCGCGAACGGGAGCAGCACCAGGGCCTGCAGGATGGCGCGGAAGAACGCGATTTCCAGCGTCGGCAGCGTCTCGCCGAGAACGCGGATCAGCGCCGCCATCACCGAGAAGAAGAAGGCCGAGGCCAGCATCAGAAGTCCGCCACGCAGGTTGGCCGACAAACCGGACCACAGCGCGAGCGCCACCGAACGGCGTGGTTGGCTCAGGAGCATGGAGACTCATCCAGGCGTTTCACCCGAAGGCGGGTGGTTGACAGTGTAGACCCGCGTCGCTTGCTCGTCCACACGGCACGCTAGGAGAACAATGGAAAAACCACCGAACCTATGCGCGGGTTTGGTGTTGGCTTGTCCGGTGGGTGACGTCCTGCCACAGTCGGCGCCCGCCCGGCCCCCGGGTGCGCCGCCCCTGCCGCCGGAGTGCCGCCATGCCCGCCATCGACTCGGATCCCCCGCGCCAGCGGCCGACCGCCGAGCCCGAGCCCGAGCCCGAGTCAGAGCCTGGGGCGTCTCCGGCGGTCGCCTTCCCCGATAATCCGGTCCTGGCCGTCGTCACCCGGGGCGAGGTCATCGAGTCCCACCATCGCGGCGCGGCCATTGTCCTGGACGCGGGCGGCCATGTGCGGCTGGCCTGGGGTGATGTGGAGCGGCCGGTGTTTCCGCGTTCGGCGCTCAAGCCGCTGCAGGCGCTGGCGCTGCTGGAGGCGGCGCCGGACCGGGACGCCCTGACCGACGCGCGGGTGGCGCTGCACACGGCCTCCCACGCGGGGTGGCCCCAGCACACCGAGGCCGTGGCGGCCTGGCTGGCCGACCTGGGGCTGTCGGTGGCCGACCTGGCGTGCGGCGCGGGCGACTGGCCCCTGGACCCGGCGGCCGCGCGGGCGCTGGCCGCGGCCGGGCATTGTCCGACGGCGCTGCACCACAATTGTTCCGGCCAGCATGCCGGCTTCCTGATGCTGGCCGGCCTGCTGGGCGCCCCGACCGGCGGCTACGAGTCGGCCGGCCACCCGGTGCAGCGGTCCGTCACGGCGGTTCTGGCGGACATGACCGACGTCGACGCGGATAGCCTGTCCTGGGGCGTGGAGGGCTGCGGGATCCCGTCTCCGGCCCTGCCCCTGTGGGCGGGGGCGCTGGGGATGGCGCGACTCGCCGATCCGCGCGGCTTGCCCCCGGCGCGCGCGGCGGCGGCGACTCGGCTGCGCCGGGCGATGGCCGCGCACCCCGTGTTGGTGGCTGGCCCCGGCCGGTGTGATACGCGGGTGGCCCAGGTCACGGGCGGGCGGATGCTGACCAAGATCGGCGCCGAGGGAAATCTGGTGGCCCTGCTGCCCGACGCGGGGCTGGGCCTGGCCTTGAAAATCGATGATGGCGCCGGGCGCGCCGCCGAGCTGGCGCTGGGCGGGGTGCTGGAGACCCTGGGACTGCTCGACGACTCGGCGCGCGCTGGGCTGGCGGACCTGTTTCAACCCGCCGTGACCAATGCCGGTGGCGCGCCGGTGGGTCTGGGTGTGCCGGTGCGACCCGACGAGGCCGGCCCTGGCGCGGCCGACGGCGGTGATCCCTGGGACTGGGAGGATGACGACGGCGACGACGATGGCGGTTGGTGAGGGGACGGCGCCGGGCCTTCGCGGCGGACCGGCGGAAGCCCTCAGCCTAGGGTAACATTCTGTGTGTTTTTCCCTTCATGGAGGATGCGTCAATTAAATCTGACAGGGGGCGTGAAAGTCGGGTTGACACTCGCCGGCCATTATGAAAAAAACGTAATCGGATTGCGGGGACGTCGTGATCTTTCGGTTCGGACAGGGGTCGTCACCAACGACCTGCTGGCGACGGAAACCCACGGCATCCCGGCCCTCTTCCGGAGGGTCGCGAACCCGATCCAGAATCGGATTGCAAGATCCATATTCGATAGAGGGGAAAACACAATGGCTGATGCTCCCGTGACCAGCTACAAGAACCTGAACCGGACCGGCCTGACCGACGACGAAGCCAAGGCTTTCCACG
>JANQGN010000311.1 GCA_028277295.1 Rhodospira sp. | reverse complement strand
GGCTATCTCCTTGAAAAACAACGCTATCCGACCCAAGCCGTGGGCGCGGCGCCCGCCGCTCCGGTGTCGTGTCCAGGGGTTCGCGCACATCGCCTGTTTTCTCAAGCCATTCTCGTGGCTTATACTGGCGGAGTCGCCCCCTCACACGGGGGCGTGGATTGAAACACCCCCGTATACTCTATGCCTAACATAGCGCTATGGTCGCCCCCTCACACGGGGGCGTGGATTGAAACACTTCTGTCCTCCGAGGACAGCTAAGCTTCGGAGGTCGCCCCCTCACACGGGGGCGTGGATTGAAACTACGGCTCGTGTCTGACTAACGGCAAGATCGCGGGTCGCCCCCTCACACGGGGGCGTGGATTGAAACAAACCCGTAATAGGTCGAACAATAGGTTTTATAACAGGTCGCCCCCTCACACGGGGGCGTGGATTGAAACCCACCTCGGCCACCTGGTACGTCCCTGGGACCTGCCGTCGCCCCCTCACACGGGGGCGTGGATTGAAACCGCCCACTCTGCAAAAGATTTGATTTGACAACCGTCGCCCCCTCACACGGGGGCGTGGATTGAAACCGCACATGGATGGAACTGGTGGACGCCGGTGACGGGTCGCCCCCTCACACGGGGGCGTGGATTGAAACCGAATGGCGGGCGCTCCGCGATGCCGTGCGACGGGTCGCCCCCTCACACGGGGGCGTGGATTGAAACCTCCGCCCCTGATCAACCCCGAGGCGCGGGCTTTGTCGCCCCCTCACACGGGGGCGTGGATTGAAACTTTTTCGATCGCCGCATCAACCGAAAAACCATCTCGTCGCCCCCTCACACGGGGGCGTGGATTGAAACCAGACGAGCCAACAGTACGCCGTCGCGGGGTACGTCGCCCCCTCACACGGGGGCGTGGATCAGGGGACTTTCCGTAGAGACGTCGGGCGCGGGGCGTCGCGCCATGCCCTGGAGATAGCCACGGTGCCCGCGTAGCCCAGCCGGAGATCACTGCGACCGGTCGACATCGCTGGGGTCCGCCTTCGGCTGCTCAGGGGCCCGGACCGCCAGTCCATTGGCAACCAGCAGCACGACAGCCAGCGCGACGGCCGGGATCTGCAGGCTAAAGTCGACCGTGGCGTGGACCGCGACCAGCACCAGAGCGGCCACGGCCAGCAGGGGGCGTTCGAACTCGGTACGTCGTAGGGCGGCGATCATCCCGGCCACGCCGAGTACCGCGAAGGCCAGGACCATGGCGACCGCGCCTGGCAGACCAGCGCCCATGGCCAGTTCCAGATAGTCGCTGTGCGCGCGTGTGAAGAACACGCCGACGGTCTCGTCTCTGTACAAACGGAAGGCTGTCTCGAACGTCCCCAGGCCATGCCCGAGCCACGGACGATCCTCGATGGCCTGAAGAACCAGGGGATACGCGGTGAACCGGCCATCGCCGCGCTCGAACAAGGCATCGAAACGGGCCATCGTGGTGTCGCCACTGAGGGCGAAGTTACCCGCCATCACGATCAGAACCAGCGCAAGCAGGCCGTAGCCCACCCACCGCTGCCGACCCCGGAGACGCGCCAACCAGACGACCAGGAACACGAGGGCGGCCGTGGTGAAGGCCGCCAGTCCCATCCGGGAACCGGTCAGCAGCAATGCGATCGTACCGACCGATAGCACCAGGACGGGGACAACGACATGGCCCCAGACTCCGCTCGCGAACTCCAGCACCTTGCCGCGCGGGCTCAGGTCGGACTGGGCGACGCGGCGAACATAGCGCAGCGTCAGGGTCAGCGTCGCCAGCAGGCCGAGCCCCACATACGTCGCATAACTGTTGCGGTTGATGAAGGTGCTGGTCACGCTGCCGCGGTAAGCGTCCTTATCGTACCAGAGCACCATCTCCAAGCCGGACAGGTGCATGGTCAGTCCATAGATGGCGTAGGCACCCTGGGCCAGCATGAACAGCGTCAGCAGCAGGGTGGCGTTCTTCTCGCGGCGGCAGTGGAGGGCGACAAGCCCCCCGAATGCCACGTAGGTCAGAAAGGTGATCGCCGTCCGGACCGACTGCTCCGGCGCAACCGAGATCGCGGCGGGCAGGTCCCCGGTTCCCAGGGTCTGCGCGGCCATGATCCAAGCCGGGTGCACCCAGTCCGGTGCCACAAGACCCGGCGTGGCCTGAACACCCCCCCAGACGGCGACACCGACGACAAGGGTTCCCGCCGCGATCAGCACCGCCGGAAATCCCGTCACGGGGCGGCGTGCCCGGGCGCGATGCCAGACATGGGCGAGCAAGGCAACGGCCACGATGACGGTCAGCAGGCTATCCCAGATTGGTCGGGCGCCAGCCAAGGGCAACGGACTGAGGATGATGATCGTGGCCAGGAGCCAGAACGACAGGCCACGCAAGGGTGCCGGTCCGCCGAGCCCCGACCGCGTTACGCTCGACTGCATCACGACCTGATCTTCCGCGCGTGGATTCGCCAGCGGGCCTGTAGGTCCGCGTCGCGTCGAACCAGGATTTCGGCCAGACGACGAAGGGCCGGTGTCTCTGACACCTCCCTGTGAAAGGCTTGGGCGGGACGGCGCCCAACACCCAGGGCCAGGAGCCCCCTGAGGTCCCTGCGCAGAACGTCAAGCAGGTGACGATCCCAAAGGGGGCTCAGCGCCGCCGCCAGGCGAAAGCGATAGGCGATGAAGTCCGGCTCGACAGCGGCCATGGCATAGGACGTCTTCAGGTATCCGAACGCCTCCTCCGTCGTCCCAACGCCCATGAGCGTCGCCTCCGCGAGCGCCGCCCAGGTCAGGGGGTGAACGGGGTTCAGGTCCAGGCTCCGTTGGAGAAGGGCGTGAGCCCGGGTCGCTCCCTCTGCCGCGGCGTCGCGGTCACCCTGTCCGGCCGCGTCCTGCGCGGCCATGAGCACGAGCGACGCCCGCCGACGCAGATCGTCAGCCTGGAGGGTATGGAGCGGAATATCCGTGAACAAGGCGAGAGCCTTGGTCTGATGCCGCGTCCGGATCACGGGGTCGGTGCCTTGCAGGCTGTCGGCGTGACCATGGACGAACTGAGTGACCGGGACAAGGAGCAGGGTCCGGAAGACCGCCTGTCCCCCAACGATGGCCAGCCCCGCCGCCGCCAGCGCGATGACGATCGCCCCCAGCGAGTCCCGCCAGGTCCAAACGCGGCCCCGCCGCCTGGCGTGACTGACCGCATCAGTTGGCATAATAATGTCCATACCTCTTATAGTACGATATATTGTCCCTGTAGCCATAGCGGGCGTGCCTGTGCGCATCAACTTGCGTCATCACCACGCCGCTGACGTGAACGTCGGCCTTGCGCAGAACCGAGATGGCGGTAAGCACACCCTCCCGTGGTGTCGCTTCCCACTTCACGACCATAACCGTCGTATCCACCTGTCGGCTGAGAAGGATGGCATCCGAGACGGCGAGTAGTGGCGGCGAGTCATATATGATAAAATCGTAATCATCGCGGCTCTCTCGCACCAACGTGGCCATGGCTTCGGAATGCAGTAACGCTTGTGCGTTCTCACATTTTCCAGACGCCAGAATCATGTCGAGATTCGATCCCTTATCCGTCACCACGCAATCTTTCCACTTGGGTACGGTCCCCGCCAAAAAGTCGTCAACATACTGAATCTGTGTTTGTCCACGAGACACGAGCCCACCGATATCGCCGCGCCTAAGATCAGCCTCGACGAAGAGGACTCGTCTGTTGCCCGCTCGCGCCAGCAGCCGGGCGAGACTGAGTCCGAGGGTCGTCTTGCCTTCGTCGGGCAGCGTGGACGTCACGACCACGGCTTTCGGCATCGCCGCCTGCCCGAACGTCAAGGTGGTGTGCGCCGACCGCAAAGCTTCGGCATAGGCCGACGTCGGGCTTCTCAACACGTACTCGATCGGCGTCTTGCCCCGCAGCTCGCCCCGGGACAGGCGCGGCACCATGCCCAGCCCCTTGAGGTGCGTTTCCTTTTGCAGGTGATCCAGGGTCCGATACCCGTGATCCAGCAGTTCCAGAAGGAAGGTCAATCCCAGACCGACCATGACCGCCAGGACAAAGACCACGGCCAGGATCAGTTTCTTGTTCGGGAAGGATGGGTGTACCGGCACTTCGGCCCGGGAAATAACGCGAGCGTCGGCCTGTTGCAGGTTTTCCTGGCTGGCGGTTTCCTTGAAGCGCGACAAGAAGGTTTCCAGCAGGGTTCGGCTGGAGTCGGCTTCTCGCTCCAGTTCGCGAAGCTGCACCCGGGCCTTGTCGATCGTTGCGCTGATGGCCTTAAGGTCGTCCAGTTTCGCTTGCAGGCTCCGCGCGCGACTGCGCGCCACCTGGACCTCGTTGCCGACGCTGGTGACGATTTTGTTCACCTCCTCGGCGATCTTGCCGCGAATGTCGCTCAGTTCGGCTCGCACCTTGGCGACGTCCGGGTGGCGATTCCCATACCGGCTTGACACGTCGGCCTGACGGCGGCGCACTTCCGCCTCTTGCTCGCGCAATCGCTGAATCAGTGTGGACTTCAGCACGTCGCCCAGTGCGGCGATCGCGCCGCGCCGCGCCATGTCGCGGACTTGCCCGTAGCGCGCCTCGGCCTCGGCCAGATCGGTTTCCGCCTCGATCAGCTGCGAGTTCAGTTCGGCCAATTGTTGCTCAAGGACCGTCACGTCTTGCGATGCCTGAACGATCTGGTTCTGCTCGCGGAAGCTCTGGACGGCAAGTTCCGCCTCTCGAACGCGATCCCGTAAGCTGCCAATGCGGTCGTTGAGCCAATTGGTCGCCCGTTCCGTCGCCTCGTACTTGGCCTCCAACTGGTCGGTGAGGTACAGCTTCGCCAGGGCGTTCGCCAGAGCCGCACTTTTCTTGCCGCTTTCTGTCTCAAAGGCGATACGGATCGTGTAGGACAATCCTGGGTTGGAGACGCGCACCGCCTCCGTCACGGCGTCCACGACCCGGGCCCGCTCCTGCTCCCGCCGCTCCGCCTCGGAGAGCGCCTCCTCCTCGCCTGTGCGCAGGCCAAGGGCCGCCAGCCATTCCGGCGACAGGTAGGTCTCTGGATCCAGCAGCCGCGTTAGCGGGTTTTCGGGCTCGAGAGCACTGTTGAATTCCGGGTCCGTCAAGAGGCCTTCGGTGTCGACGAGTTTGCCCACCAGGCGACGAGACGACAGCACATCGAGTTCGGTGTTGATGACGCTTGTGTCGGGCGACAGGCCGGACACGACGGCCTCGATGTCCACCACGCTTTCCTGGCGCGGGTCGATGGTCATGAGCGCCGTGGACGTGTACCGCGGGGTGATCTGCACCAGCCACAGCACCGCCAGGCCACACAAGAGCACGATCGACCCGAGGATAACCCCCCGCCGGCGCCACACGGTGCGCAGCAGTGCCTTGATGTCGATGACATCGTCATCGGGCGACGCGTCGTCTGGCTGGTGTTGGCGCCAGTTTGAGTCGTCGCGGTCTGATCGTTCGCGGTCTGATCGTTCAGTGATGGCGTTCACGCGCGTACACGTCCAAGTGGCGGGGATTCGGACCAAGAGCATCGCGGCTTTGGTATCGACACGGCCGCCACCCAGCGGACAGACCAGCGCCCCGCCTATCGCGTCGGCAAGCCCCTCCATCCCACGAGCGACATGCGGGACAGTATCCAACTCTCGCACGGCGTGCTGCCAAGCCCGATGGCGTCAACGGCGCCCTCTCCCCCGCGTTCGGCGAGTCAGGGCGACGCGCCGTCCAAAGCAAACCCTGAGCGATCCGGACCGGATCGCGATGACGATTTTCTTCAAGATCAACGGACCGGGGCGTCGTCGGCGACGTCCATTGCCTCCGAAACCGCCCTAGAACCAGCGTTCCTCGACGATAATCACGTCACCGGGGCTAACGGTTGAATCGAGGTCCACGGGAATTTCGTCGCCAATTCCCCCGCTCTTGACGACAATGTCATCCTTGTCGGCCCGATAGGTGAATCCCCCGGCGATCGCCACCGCCTTCAGGACGTTTAGATCGGCGACGTAGGGGAACACGCCCTGATTGTTGACTTCGCCGATGATAAAGAATGGGCGGTAGTTCAGCACGTCGATGGCCACATCTGGATTCTGGATATAGCCATCCGCGAGTCTGCTTTCGATGAACACCTCCGCCGCTGGGATGGTCATGCCACCCAGGGCGGCCTCGCCGATCAGGGGAAGGGAGACACCGCCTCCGGCGCCCACCTCAAATTCGCCCGACAGGTCCGGCTCGCCGAATACGGTGACGCGGATCACGTCACCCGGTCCCAAGCTGTACCCTTCCTGGGCGCTCGCCTGGCCGCCCGTGGCCAGGACCATGGCAACGGCTGCTCCGAGTGCCATGAGAAGCGTCCTCATATGTCTCTCCTCTCTTTCTGTCTGTCCGAAAAGACCTACATCGCCCCCCTTGTGGAACACAGCCACGGAGACGGTGGCCGGCACAGAGTATCGATCGAGGTTTTCCGAACGGAATTTGCGAGCCGTGGCTTTCGATCCAGTTGTCTTAGTTGTGGTGGTGTTTGTTCTGGTGACGTTTGATCAATGGTCTCGTGACAAATGGTCTCGGCTTAAGCACATGATCAGCGGCACCTAGTACTGAAGCCGGAGACCAAGACCAACAGCGTGTTTGTCGTAGCTCGATCCAGCATTTGTACTATCCCGTGTCGTGAAATCATAGCCAAGACTGACACTGACCCAGCGATTCACGAGGTATTCAGCTCCAAGGCCGGCCACGAACGTCTTGTCCAATCGCGAGGATCCCACGTAGTCGGCGTTCGTGTATCCAACGCTGGCGTCGACCATGATGTCTTGCGACAGCTCCTGTTCAAGGGTCAACCCGACTTCGGTGGCCGCGATCGCCGACGCGCCGCTGGTTGTGGTGGCCGACGTGGCGTGAGAGACATTCATGATCCCAGACGTGAGGGCGCTGGGATTCCACATCACATTCAGGCCGCCAACGATGCCGGTGAGTCCCTGAATGTCCTTGAGCGCGGCATCCTCGAAGTAACGAGGGGCGTATCCGACATAAACTTCGCCGTTCCAGACGTCGTCGAACACCTTTGTTGCGCCAACGATGGCATCGACACCCTCGTTGTCGCGATCGATCCCGCCGGCTTCCTGATCCGGGTATGTAACATCCACATACCGCCCTCGAAAGTACACTTCGCTCCCAGGGGCGGGATTGTATCCCACCCGAAAGCCCGGCGTGAGCACGAGATTGTTGTCTGTATCGTTGTCAATGATCACACCCGTTCCGGTCTCACTGTCCTCGAAATCCGTCCAGGTGACGGTCGTGTCGAGGGTGGCCGTGATCAATCCCAGGGCTCTCGCCAGACCCACGTAGCCGATTGCCCGCTGATAAAGCCGTGGCTCGGCGGATCCGGTGGTGTCGTCTGGCGACGATCGGCCGATATGGCCGCGTTCATAGGAGCCGTTGAGCAGGAGACTTGTTCCTTGCCGAATATCGAGCCGTCCGTCCGCTCCAAAGAAAAAATCCTCGTAGTCCTCGGCCGTGATGGTGGCATGCCGGCCAATTTCGGCGTTCGCGGTCAGGCCGAGGCTGTGACGCCCCCAGTCCGAGCGAATACTCAGGCCGGGCCGCACGGTGGTTAAGAAGTCGTCCTCGGTGTCCGTTTCGGTGGCAAAGATGTTGTTGTCGTAGATTTCACGGACATCGAGACTTGGACGGACAACGAAGGCACCCACGCGTCCCCCAAGAGGGCGCAAGCCTTCGGCTGGCCGCCGCTGACTGACGGATCGCGTGAAATCGGTGGTGTCCTGTCCGCCCCCAATGGCGAACGTGTCGCGTCCAGTGGCTCGGCCACCGACACCACTATCCGTCGCGCTCCACGCGGGGCTGATGTCGTCGCGATCGGTGTTACGGGGGCGCCCATGCTCGAAAGAACGGTCCAGACTCTGGGCCATCGCTGCCTCGACCACAACAATATCGCCGGTCAACAGAAGACCGCTGACCACGATTGCGGCCGACCATCTTGGAAACACGGTACCCCCCCGGATAACTGCTTCGATGCCAAGCGCGACGTGATGGCTCACCACATCACGTTGGACTGGCCTCGATCTGGTCGGTCAGAAGACCACCGCCACCGCCAGGGACGGTGACGAACACGGGCCCAGCCCCGCCACCGCCGAACCCGCCACCGCCGCCACCGATACCGGCCGGGACACCGCCGGTCGCGCCACCGCCCCCTCCGGTGCCCGCGGCTGGGCCACCCGCCGCCGTGGCGAAGCCCGCGAGATCGGCCTGGGCGTCGGCGAGATCGATGGCGTCATCAATAAGGGCGGCAATCTCGGGGTTGCTATCGCGGGCCGACTCCAGTCGAGCCTGCGCGACGTCCAATCGGACCAGGGTCAGGCCCTCGGTCTGGGCAGCCCGCGCGGCGAGCCGCAAGGCGCCGGCGACATCTCCAATGGCGGTCCCGGCGGCGTCTGGATTGGCGTCGCGCACGCTCGGGCTCAGGGCGGTTCGCGCCACGGCATCGGCCAGGTCCACCGCCGCCTGAGGAGTGGTCGTCGCCAGATCGAGGCAGGCAGCGGCGAGGGTCGCCGCCACCTCCGCGGCCTTCGCCGGATCGGTTTGCGCCAGCCTGTCCAACGCCGATCCGATGGCGTCGGCCATGTCCGGCGTGACGCCATTGGCCAACAGCCGGTCGACGGCCTCGTCAAGCGCGCCATCCCCGGCGCTGAGGATGGCCTGGATGTCGGTCTCTGTCTGCGCAACCTGCGAAGGGGAGAGCCACGGAAGCACCGGGGTCTCGCTCTGCGCGACATCGGCCGCCTGTGCCGGGATCAGCCCACCAGCCACGGACAACAGCGCGGCGGAAAGGACGGTCGAGAGAAAGCTCTGCCTCACGGCGCATCTCCTTTCGTTTCGTTTATCATCCATGGACCTCATGGGGTGCCGCGGCCTTAACGCGTGTTCCCGCGGTGCATAGCCGAAGGCGGGACAAACTCATCCAAGGCGAGAATACGCAGGTGCGCGACCCGGATCAAGGCGCTTGCCAGGGCGATTCGGTTCTGAAAAACCGTATAGAAAGGATTGCTAGCGCTGAGGCCACGGTTGATTCAAGCTGTTGTGTGTCATGGCTTGAAGGAGGCGCAGATGTCGTTGACAAGCGAGGGGATGGGTGGTCTCTGGGCGGCTCTGGCATCGGTTCCGGATCACCGGCGAGCGGAAGGGAGGCGTTACCCTCTGGCCGGTCTTCTGATGATTGCGGTGGCGGCGTTTCTATCCGGCCGGCGGAACCAACTGGGGATCGTGCGCTGGGGGCGGAAACTGACGCCGGAGGCCTTGGAAACCCTGGACATCCGGCGCGGCCGGGTTCCGGCGCCATCGGTCTGGTGCGAGGTGTTCAAAGGACTGGACGTGGACGCGCTGGACCGGGCTTTGGGGCTTTGGGGCGTTGGGTCCGGGGCGAGAGCCAGGCGGGCCATGTTGCCATGGACGGCAAACGGTTGCGGGGCAGCGCAACGCCGGCGGCGTCCGGCGTTCATCTGCTGGCGGCGTTCAGCGAGACGCTGGGCGGGGTGATCGGACAGTTGAGGGTGGAGCCGGACGCCAACGAGATCACGGCGGCTCTGAAAATGCTGAAGGACTTGCCGCTGGAGGGGATCATCATCACCGGCGATGCCCTATTCACCCAAAAGGACATCTGCCGGGTCATCCGCGACGGCGGCGGGGATGACGTGTTCACGGTCAAGGACAACCAACCGAGGCTGAAAGCCGACATTGCCTTGGCCTTCGGGCCAGACTCCCCCCTCGGCGGACTGGCGCCCCGCGCCTGACCTCGCCTGCGCCGAGACGACCGACAAGGGGCATGGACGGATCGAAGTCCGCCGCCTGGAAACGACCGCCACCCTGACGACCTATCTGGCGCCGGTCTGGCCCGGCATCGCTCAGGTCTGCCGGATCACCCGCCGTCGCATCATCCGGGGAAAGGAGAGTGTCCAGGTGGTGTATGCCATCACCAGCCTGCCGCCGGACAAGGCCGATCCCACCCACCTGCTCCACCTGGTTCGCGCTCACTGGGGTGTCGAGAACAGGCTCCATTATATCCGAGACGTGACTTGCGGCGAAGACCACTGCCGCACCCGCACCGGCAACGCCCCCCAAGGGCTCGCCGCCCTGCGCAACACCGCCCTCACCATGATAAGGCGCCTCGGCTTCAAGCCCGTCGAAGGCTTCGAGCACTTCGCAGAGCACCGAGCCGAAGCCATCTCCATCGCCAACACCGGGAGAACCGAATGGCCCTGGGTTCGCTCCGCTTGCCCTTGACGGATGATTTCGGCAGGGCGAGCATGATTTCGTTAGCGAAAAAGTGGCGGGGAACGGAGATCTCGACGTGACAGATGCTGCCATGCCGCCGCCAAAAGGCTTCGTGGGGCGCCTGCTCGCCGACGTCAAGAACTACGCGCAGACCGTGGTCTTCGTGGCGGGAGCGCTGGGCGCGGTGGTGGTTCTGTTCCGGGATCAGATCAGGCTGGATGCGATCGACTTCGCCCATCCGATCGTCTTGGCGATAGTGGGCGGCGTCGCGATCATGGTGGTCTTCGTCGGCGTGGGGGTGTGGCGCGATCGGCGGCGTGAGCGGCGTCTGGTACGCATCGGCGCGGGCGACGTTGTTGAGCGCGCCAGCCGGTTTTGTTTGGCGCCGCGCTCGGCCGCCGACCGGGATGCCTTCACGCGCGGTGATCGGGCGCATGAGACGGTGGTATCCAGGATCGTCGACGCCGAGGATCACTCCCTTTTCTTCCTCACCGGTGCATCCGGCGTCGGCAAGACGTCGCTCCTCGCGGCATGGGTCATCCCCGCACTGGAAAAGCGCGATCCCCCGTTCGTGGTCGTCGAGATGCGCGGATATGCCGATCCGCTAGGCTTCCTCATGGTTGCGTTACGGAAACAAGGCACGGTTTGGGAGCGCCCCCCCCGGTACGACGATGCACGGCAAGCGCTGGAAGGCGCGGCGCGGAAGGCGGCGCCGTCGCGCCTGCTGATCGTCATAGACCAGTTCGAGGAATTCATCATCCTCAACGACGAAGCCGCGCAAGCCCCCGCGCGGGCCTTTCTAGCCGATCTTGCGGCACGGCCGATCAGGGGCGCGCAGGTGCTGCTGTCCTTGCGGTCCGACAAGGATTACGTCGTCGCGCTGCAGGATCTGGAAGTCCCGGGTATGACGATGCACGAGACCTGGTATGAGGTCGGCGGCTTCGAGGCGTTGGAGGCGCGAGCATTTCTGTCCGGGGGTGGCCTCGATCTTTCGGACTCCCTGCTGGAAGAGGCGCTGGACGAGGCGCGGCGGATCGAGGGCCGCGACGCCGCGCGGATCCGTCCGATCGTGCTCAACCTGATCGGCCTCGCCCTGGCCCGGCAAGCGGGACAGATCGCGACGCGGGGCGGGCTCGCCAGCCGCTATGTGCGCGAAAACCTGCGCGCCCCGGATCTGGCCGAGGAGGCACCTCGGTTATTGGCTCGGATGATCACCGACGCTGGCACCAAGCGGCCGATGGCGGTCACGGCCCTGGCGAACGCGGTGGGCATGTCGAGCGGCGTGGTCCGGGGGGTATTGCACCGTCTGTCCGGCGAGGGCTTGGTGCGACGCCTCGACAAAGAGAACGAGACCTGGGAGGTCACCCACGATTTCGTCGCGCAGATCATCGGACAGGCGTTGGGCCGCCTGCGCGTGCCCTGGTGGCGGGCCGTTTCGCGTCAGCTTGGTCCCGTGGCGCTCGCGCTGTGGCTGGCGGCGGTGCTCGGGGCGTGGCCAATCTACCAGACCGTTGTTCTGCCGAACCAGATCGCCAGGAGCGGCGTTGGGATCAAGTGGGTGTCCGACGGCTGGCACGTGGAGATCGTCGGCGACCCCACGCCGGACACGGAGACACTCCTCGTCAGTCGCGTTCTGCCGCTGGTCCAGCGGCTGTCTCACGTGACGTCGCTGGAGGTGCGCGGGAACGATGCCCTGGAAACCCTGACCCTGCCGGACCTGCCCACGCTGGCGTCGCTGGAGGTGAGCGGGAACAGTGCCCTGGAAACCCTGACCCTGCCGGACCTGCCCGCGCTGGCGTCGCTGGAGGTGAATGGGAACGATGCCCTGGAAACCCTGACCCTGCCGGACCTGCCCGCGCTGGCGTCGCTGGAGGTGAACGGGAACGATTCCCTGGCAACCCTGACCCTGCCGGACCTGCCCACGCTGGCGTCGCTGGAGGTTGGCTGGAACAGTGCCCTGGAAACCCTGACCCTGCCGGACCTGCCCACGCTGGCATCGCTGGAGGTGAACGGGAACGATGCCCTGGAAGCCCTGACCCTGCCGGACCTGCCCACGCTGGCGTCGCTGGAGGTGAGCTGGAACGATGCCCTGGAAGCCCTGACCCCGCCGGACCCGCCCACGCTGGCGTCGCTGACGGTGAACGGGAACGATGCCCTGGAAACCCTGACCCTGCCGGACCTGCCCGCGCTGGCGTCGCTGACGGTGAGGGGGAACAGTGCCCTGGAAGCCCTGACCCTGCCGGACCTGCCCACGCTGGCGTCGCTGACGGTGAGCATGAACAGGGCCCTGGAAACCCTGACCCTGCCGGACCTGCCAGCGCCGACTGAACTTGTCATCCTTGACAATCCGGCGCTGAGATCCCTGAGGCTTCAGGACCTTTCCGCGACAACGGAACTCGTACTGCGCGGCTCTCCTGATCTTGGCGGCGCCGAAGTCCAAGCCATCTTACAGTCCCTCGCGCCAGTGCTCGCCAAGCATGGTCTGGCTCCCGAAACCGCGGCAGCCCTCTGTATCGACCGATCGCCCTCCATTTGTTTCCATCGTGGCTGTAATCTCCAGGGCGTTACGTGTCAGAGTCGATAATCCCCTTCGAACACCGAATGGCTGTGGCTCCATGACCGCAGTGGTGGACTCGTGCGAAAGGAGCGAGGCGAAGGGTCTGGTCATCGACCTGCATGGGGTACTGCCGGGTAGCTTAACTGTATGCTCTGAAAGTAAGAAAATTCCAACGGATCAGCCGTAGGGCCTTGCGGCAGTGGCGGATCCGGGCGTGAAGGGCCAGGTAGTCGCCGCGCCACCCGCCCGCTCATCACGCTCAAGAGCGGCCAGAGCTATCTGTGCATCAAGTACACGGGCGAGGCGTCATGACCACGTCCGCCCTGTGCGAGCTGGCCCTGGCGCTCGGCCTGACGCTGGGGGGGTCTGCGTGGCCCCTCCGGCGCCGGTGGTGATCCAGTCGCCGCCCCCGCCGCCATCTCTTTTTCCTTGTCGTCCCCCTTCTGCTCGCCGGCCTGGCGGTCTCTTCGGGCGCCGTGGGACAGACGGCCCAGCCGGCCTCTTCCGCCGGGGCGGAAGAGGCCGCCGCCGACCCGGACAGCATGGCCGCCATGAGCAAGATCATCGAGATCGAGACCCGCCCCAACAGCGCGGTCCAGGTGCCCGAGAACGAGCCCATCCCGCTCGACATGACCTTCATCGAGGTCCCGGACATCCCCGAGGCCCTCACCGATGGCGTCACCGCCAATGCCTATGCCCGCCATGTCAGCGTCGAGGACCGGATGATCGGCCAGCTGGTGCTGGGTGCCGTTTCCAAGAAGGACAGGGTGGAGGCGCTGAACACCGAACACTTCGTCTCCCAGTTCGACCTGGAGGCGGCCGAGTTGCCCTCCGACGCCGAGGTGATCATCGAGGGCGACCACGCCGAGCTGCTGGCGGCCCTGAAGCGGCTGAACGCGGAAGAGGAACAGGACGACAAGGAGAAGAACAGCGCCGCGTACGACAGCGAGTCCAACACCGCCGGCTACCGGGTCGGCTCCAACGTCAGCGAGAACAAGGACGCGGCCGGCTACACCCCGCCGGGCCACACCCCGGGCAACCGGGAGATCGCCGAGGCGCCCAGGATCTCCGTCGACGTGACCACCGAGGGCTGCGACATCCGCGTCGACCTGGGCCAGTTGGTCGCCATCCAGCAGACCCGGGTGGTCACCAAGGAGGGCGACAAGACCACCGCCACCCCCTGCGAGGACGGCAACGACCGCTATCGCCTGCAACGGTCCTATGCGGTCTGTCCCGACGACGTGCAGATGGACCGGCGCCAGGCCGTGGCCCAGTACCAGCTGTTCTATGTGGACGGCGGCGGCACCCGCCACGAGGCCGCGCCCTGCCAGCCGGACGCCGACAAGACCTATGCCATCGTCGAGAACCTGGACGCCTGCCCGGTGTCCATCGACCAGGCCGCCGCCCAGGCCGTCCCCCAGGCCACCCTGGTCTACGTCAACGACACCAACGCCGAGATCGAGGTGCG
>JANQGN010000541.1 GCA_028277295.1 Rhodospira sp. | reverse complement strand
TCCACGCAGGGCATGCCCAGGCGCTCCGCCGCCTCGTGCATCACCCGCCTGGCCGCGTCGTCGTCCAGCGCCACGGTGTTGAAGGCGGCGCCGATGAAGTGGGCGTCGGGGCTGACCAGGCGCGCGCAACGCAGGTTGAGGTCGATGCACTCCTGCAGGTCCGGCAGGGCATGGCCAGGCAGGCCGCGCATGTGCGGGCGGCCGGGCTCGTGACACAGCACCAGGTACTGGGGCTGGGCGCCGTGCAGCAGCCCCAGGGAGACACCGGCATAGGAGGCATGAAACAGGCTGCCCTGGCCCTCGACGAGGTCGAAGTGGTCCGGGTCGTTGGCGGGGCAGAGAACCTCGGTGGCACCGGAGATGAAGTCCGCCACCACGGCATCGACGCTGACCCCGGCGCCGACGATGAGAATGCCGGTCTGTCCCGTGGCGCGGAAGTCGGCCTTGAGGCGCCGGGCCTTCAAGGCACGCTCCATGGCCAACATTGTATACATCTTGCCAACAGAGCAGTCCGTGCCCACCGCCAGCACCCGCTTGCCCGTGCGCGGGGTGCCATGGGCCACGGGAAACGTGTCGGTGGGGTGGCGTACATCGTGCAGCACGCGGCCGTGAGCACGGGCCGCCTCCACCAACTCCGGCCTATCGTTGAGCCGCTGATGCAGGCCGGCGGCGATGTCCAGGCCGGCGGCCAACGCCTCCAGGAACACCGCGCACCACGAGTCGCCGATGACGCCGCCACGGTTGGCCACCCCCACCACCAGGGTAGCGGCGCCGGCCTCGGCGGCCTCGGTGACGGTCATCTCGCGCAGGCCCAGCGACGGGACGCAGCCGGGAAGGCTGAGTTGGCCCAGGCAGACCTCGGGCCGCCATTGCAGGATGCCGCGCGCGGTCTTGGCGGCCAGGGTGTCGGGCGCGTCGCCCAGGAACAACAGGTATGGCTGGCTCACGTGCATGCGCGGACTCTCCGGACGGGACGGGACGGGACGGGGCTGGGGGACGGGGCTGGGATGAACCGGCGACGGGCGGATCTCTCCCCACAACGTATGCGCCCTTTTGCGTCGGGAAAAGGGGGCGGGTATACAAGGCATCATCGGCCATGCCGACCTCATTGGTTTTTCCCGCTGTCCTGTTCGCCGGAGCCACACCCATGACGCACTCCTTGTACGCGCTGTTTCAGTCCCGTTTCCCCGCCGACCGCGCCAAAACCCTCCTGGAGACCGAGGACGGCCACCGGTGGAGCTATGCGGCGGCGGAGACCGAGGCGGCACGACTGGGACGATTGCTGAGCGAGCGCGGTGTGCGCAAGGGTGACCGGGTCGCGGTGCAGGTGGACAAGTCGCCGCGTGCCCTGTGCCTGTATCTGGCATGCCTGCGGGCGGGTTTTGTGTTCGTACCTATGAACACCGCATACACGGCCGACGAGGTGGACTTCCTGGTCGGCAACGCGGAACCGGCGGCGGTGATCTGCCGGCCAGCCGACGAGACCGCCGTGCGCACCATCGCGGCACGGCATGGCGGGGCGCTGGTGTTGACGCTAGATGCCAACGGGTCCGGGTCGCTGGCCGAGGCGGCGGCGGGCGTGACGGCCGATGCCCCGGTGGTCGTGTGTGACGCCGACGACCTGGCCGCCATGTTGTATACAAGTGGCACCACCGGCAAGCCGAAGGGGGCCATGCTGACCCACCGCAACCTGGCCGCCAACGGCCTGGACCTGGTGGAGAGCTGGCGTTTCACGGCCAACGACGTTCTGCTGCATGCCTTGCCCATCTTCCATGCACACGGACTGTTCGTGGCCTGCCACTGCGTGCTGCTGGCCGGCGCCTCCATGCTCTGGCTGCCCGGATTCCACCGCGAGACCGTGGTGCGGCTGCTGCCGCGCGCCACCACCTTCATGGGCGTGCCCACGTTCTACACCCGCCTGCTGGCCGGCGCGGACTTCGAT
>JANQGN010000504.1 GCA_028277295.1 Rhodospira sp. | reverse complement strand
TTGCCTGATCGTGGACGATTCCAAGGTCATCCGGATGGTGGCCAAGAAAATCCTGCAGGAACTGGACTTCGAAACCGAGGAAGCCGAGGACGGCCGCGGAGCACTCGAGATTTGCAAGGACCACCTGCCGACCGCCGTCCTGCTTGACTGGAACATGCCGGTCATGAACGGTATAGAGTTCCTGCGCGAACTCCGCGCCATGCCCGGCGGCGATCAACCCGTCGTCGTGTTCTGCACCACGGAAAATGACATCGACCATATCCAGGAAGCCATTGAGGCCGGCGCCAACGAGTACATCATGAAGCCGTTCGACAGTGAGATCCTGCAGTCCAAGTTCGCGCAGGTCGGCCTGATCGAGGAATAGGGCAACCATCGGGCGCGAGGCCATCCATCAGGGCCTTGGGATCCGCATGGCCGCAAGACGATCCGCGTCGCCCGGCGGGACTCCGGCCCAGGATCGCCCCCCGCCGCGCGGTGGGGGACGCCAGGAGCCGGCCCCCGGTGAGACCGGGAGCGCCAGCCACGATCACGGTGCCGCCACGCACGCTGTCTATTAGGGAGATCGCCTTTTGACCATCGGACAGAGCCGCAGGGACGAGATCGGGACCGCTTAAGATGACAAACAGGCGGGGGTCCCCTCGGAAACGGCCGGGCGTCGGGGTCATGTCGTCTTGCCCGGCCTGCTAGGCCGGACACCACCATCACCGCGGCCGTCGGCGCAAGGGGCGGCGGGCCGTCATGTCTCCGGGCCAGGATCGGCCGGACCCGGGCAGAACTGACCGGAAAACGGAGAGGACAAGGGTATTGTCATCGCCAACGTTCAGTGGGGGGGCGCGAAGCCCGGGCGGTGTCGGGAACGACCCGGTCCGCGTCATGGTGGTGGACGATTCCGCCGTGGTCCGCGGTCTGGAAACGCGGATGCTGCAGACCGACCCGGAGATCACCGTCGTCGCCTCGGTATCCAACGGCCAACTGGCCATTCAGGCGCTGGATCGCCATGACATCGAGGTGGTGATTCTTGACATCGAGATGCCGGTGCTTGACGGCCTGTCGGCGTTGCCGAAGCTGCTGGCCCGCGATCCCGATCTCAAGATCATCATGGCGTCGACCCTGACGCTGCGGAACGCTGAGATCAGCCTCCAGGCCCTTCAGGCTGGCGCCGCCGACTACCTGCCCAAGCCCACCGCCTCGCGCGACATCACCGGGGATGGTCCCTTCAAGCGGGACTTGCTGTCCAAGGTCAAGGCCCTGGGACAGGCCCGCCGGCGCGGCGGGCGGCGGCCCACGGGCGCCGCCGCCGGCGCTCGCTCCCGCGACTCGGTCACCGCGCGCGCGGCGGCCCCCGTGCCCGCCCGGCCGGCGACGCCCGTCACCCTGCGCCGGCCGACCGCCGCCCCGGACCCGGTCGACATCATCGCCATCGGCAGTTCCACCGGGGGTCCCCAGGCCCTGTTCACGGTGCTGGGCGCCATCAGCAAGCTAGGTGGCGTGCGCCAGCCGTTGCTGATCACACAGCACATGCCGGCCACCTTCACCACCATCCTGGCCGGCCACATCAGCCGGATCGCCACCCTCGAGGCCCGCGAGGCTGAAAACGGCGAGGTGATCCGCAACAACCGGATCTACGTGGCCCCGGGGGACTATCACATGGTGGTGGAGACCAAGGGCGTGGACAAGGTGCTGCGCCTGACCCAGGACCCACCGGAAAACTTCTGCCGCCCGGCGGTGGACCCCATGTTCCGCACGATCGCGCGGGCGTATGGTCGTCGCGTACTGGCCGTGGTACTGACGGGCATGGGCTCCGACGGTGCCAAGGGGGCGGGCGACGTCGTCAAGGCGGGGGGCACGGTGATCGCCCAGGACGAAGCCACCAGCGTCGTGTGGGGTATGCCCGGCGCCACCGCTCAGGCCGGGGTCTGCACGGCCGTCCTTCCGGTCAATGACATCGGCCCTTGGATTTACAAGATGGCGAGCAAGCGGTGACCATGAAACCGGATGACTTCGACTACGTTTCCAAGCTCCTCAAGGAGCGATCCGGGCTGGTCCTGACGAAGGACAAGTCGTACCTGCTGGAAAGCCGGCTGATGCCGCTGGCGCGCAAGCGCGGCTTCAAGGGGCTCGATGACTTGGTGACCGCCGTGCGCCGCCGCGATACCGCCGTGGAAAAGGCGGTGGTCGAGGCGATGACCACCAACGAATCGTTTTTCTTCCGGGACAATAAACCGTTCGACCAGTTCCGTGGCATCGTGTTGCCCAACCTGTTGAAGGCGCGCGCCAGCAAGAAGTCGTTTCGAATCTGGAGCGCCGCGTGCTCCTCCGGCCAGGAACCCTATTCCCTGGCCATGATCCTCAAGGAGGAAGCGGCGAAGCTGGCCGGCTGGCGGGTGGAGATCGTCGGCACCGACATCTC
>JANQGN010000298.1 GCA_028277295.1 Rhodospira sp. | reverse complement strand
CAGGGCTCCGAACGCGGATGGACGATCGTTTAAGAAGCGCCTTCCGAGAGGACCGGAGCACGCGATGGAGATCCTTCGGTCGTTTCACTTCCTCAGTGTCTGTCCGGAAAGCCTTGCAAAGCACTACATACGGCGTGCGATTCGGGCAAAGGCACACAACATATTGCGGTCCCCGAGACTTTCCGGACGGGCTCTCAGGATGAGGTTGTTTTAAATGGACAATCCTCATCCCGAGCACCCAAAGGGTGCGAAGGATCTCCAACGGAAACGAGCACCCTAACGGATCTGTCATCCGAGTTCGGAGCCCTGCATGCTCTTGAGGATCTCCGTCGCGGCGGGTCCTCGTCCATCCTCGGGGAGGATAGACGGCGGCCTTCCGCTGTCAACGCACTGGTCCCGATGGCCATGGCGCCGCCAGGGCCTCCAACACACCGACCAACGCCGCTCCGGCGCCGGCATCACGACGCGCCGGACATCGCAGCGGCGACTCGAGCCCAGCGAGATCCGCGGCGATCCGCGCGTATAGCGCGTCGGCCGCCAGCGCCTCGGCCTCATCCAGCACCGCCCGCAGATCCTCCACCAGTCCGTCGCGCCCCACCCAGGCATGCACCCAGTTGGCGGCCCCATCCACCAGGGCGGTCATGGTCACGGCCGCGCCGCTGGCGACCACCAGGCCCGTCAGCCAGGACACCTCCGCCGACTGGAACACGGCCGCGCCCGCCAGGGCCTCGAACGCGCTCATGCGCACGGCGATGCCCGCCGCCCGTGATCCCAGCGGGCGGAGCGAGCGAAGGAGCACCAACCGCACCTGAGCGTCCGGAAGGTCTTCTGGCAGCGGCGCGGCGCGCGAGACCCACGCGCCGTCCGCCGGCAACAGGGGGCCACCGTGCCGCGACAGCAGCATGTGCCCATGAGGTCCGCCCAGGGCTCGCAGCCGCCGCGCCCGGTCGGCGGCCAGGTCCTGGTCAAGGTCGTCAAGCCAGGCGGCCAGAGTGCGGGCCGGATCCACACAGGCCCCATCGTCCGCCCCGGCCGTCATCGCCGGTCGAACCACCAGGTCCATGAAGCGCGCGCGGATGTAGTCACCATAGCGCGCCTCTATGGCCGCCACCGCGTCGGAAGGTCCCCTGAACCGACCGGTCTCCTCGATGGCGATGCCGGCGAGATCCATGGTCGTCATCAAGCTGCTGCGCCATCCGAAGACCCAATCGGCGAAAACGCCCACGCGTGCCCGCATGCGTGCGAACGGTTCCCGCACGGCCGTTCCCGAAAACCCCGCCAAGGCGGTGCAGAGAACCGTGCGGTCCGCCGCCACCCAACTCCGCGCTGGCGTGTCGATGTCCGCCAACGAGGCGGCAACCCCTAGACGTGAACCGCCCGCCACCCAACATATTACTAGCGCCGCCAGAAAAAATCGCGTGTAACGATATCTTGTGCCCAGGACAATCACCTCAAGACTTCCTCCGGTTGCCGGTTGGCATAACCTCACCAAAAAAAATCGAGACCGTGCCACAACGCATGATACCGCACACACCCACACTTTCTTTCGTGCTATAAAACCATCATCGGATCGCCCTACCATCGAGGATGACGTCGCGCATTTTTTGTGGCAATGCACTACATGGTGTTCTAACAGCCGCCATGGCCGCCGCCTTGACTACGGGGAACAGCGACATGACCAAGCGTTTCGGACCCATACTGTTAATCGCCTTGAGTCTCGGCCTCGCGACCGCGCCCAACGACACTCTCGCGCAGGACACGTCCCCCTCGGCCACCGCGCCCGAGTCGGCGGCGCCGGACACGGCTCCACCCGACTCGGCGTCGGCGTCGACGCCAACAGAGTCAGCCGGGGCGACCGCCGAGACCGGCAGGGCCGCCTCCCTTGGCGGCGCGGACACACCAAGGGGTGCTATTCTGTCGCCGGAACACTTCCAGGATCTTCAAGAAACCCTGGCAGAGATGCAGTCCCGGCTGCAAGGCGCCGTCGACGCCGCCGGCACCGCCATGGCCGATGGCCAGGTCACCGTCGATGTGCCCCCCATGCTGTCCCATGACCAGGTTCAGGACCTGCTGGACACTGTCTCGCGCCTCCGCTGGACCCTCAACGACGCCATGGACATGGCCGGTGACCTGGCGGTGCGAGCGGGCGAGCCCCAGGGCACCATCGTGATCTCCACCAATCAACTGTTCGGCATGGCCCTGGGCGCCACTGGCGCGGCGGTGGCCGTCGATCTGCTGGGTGGGGGAGGCATTGCCACGGCCACAGCCGCGGTGATTGGCGCGGTCGGCGGCTACTGGGCCGTCTCGCCCGAAACCTGGACCTGGGCCGGCGCCAGAACCACGCGGCCGACAGGGCCAGGGACCGGCACGCCAGCGCCCACCCCCAACTGACGGCGCGCCGGGCGCCGGCATCGCTCGGGGGAGACACTCCGAAACGATGCCGACACCCGAAAGAACTCTAAAAGATAGTCCAGAAAGCGGAACAGACAGGGAAGACGCAGGCGTGGAACGCGGTGCACCGACAGCCAACAGGGAGGCCGAAACCGGCCGAGACCAGACACCGGGCAACAGACAGCGATTCGCCGACCTGGTGCGAATCGAGGCCATGGACGGCGGCTTTTTGCGCATAGAGGACGAACGCCGTCTCCTGCAGGAAGGCGTCGCGCGGCACGGTCTCTCGCTGGAAGAGGCCCGTGGCGTGGTTCTTTCCACGGCCAACGAGAACGGCCTGTCGCTGCAACGCACGGCGGATTCCGAGGTCTCGGAGTTGATTCGGCTGCAGGCGTCGCGCTCGCGCGGCAACAAGCTGTCCCGATCCGATTTTGACCAGGCCGTGCGGATGTATCGAGCCAAGACCCGCTCGCGGCTCAGCGAGGACGAAGCCCGCCGGCGCGTCAAGAGCATCATGGATGAGGCCGGCGTGAAGCCAAAGGCGTCCGGATGGTTGATTCGCTCGCGCCGCTGGTACAACGCGATCAAGACGGCGTGACCAGTGACGCGCCAAGGGGCGTGCCCCGTCACGATCCCCACATGACGGGCCGTCGGAACCCGCTGGGGGCCGTGGGTCGCGCGCGCGACGCCCGTTTGGCAAGGGATGGCACGCGAGGCCAAGACGAGAGCCTAGACAAGCAAGGTGGGGGGCCAGAATGGCGAAACGGCCGATACCAGACGTGGATTCAGCGGCGTTGTCGCGTCTGGCCGATCACTTTCCTGGCAGTGGTGAACCACGGCGCCCGGGCGAGAACGAGCGGACCGAGACGCCGGACGCCGAGTCTCGTGGGCGTCCCACGGACCAATCGACCATCGACGGGACCAGCGGCGACGGGGCCGCCCGAGCCTGGCCGGGAAGCCGTCGCGACGGCGAACCGGGCGCGCCATCGGCCCCCAATGGAGCGCCCGATGGCGGCTTCGCCCCACCGCTCCGGGGTGGTGCCTTCACGCCACCTCCGCGCCCCGGCGGCTTCACGCCCCCGCCTTACAACGTGGTCCCGCCGCCCCCGCCGCGCCGTCGCCAAGGAGGCACCCTGTGGAGCCTCCTGTTCGCGCTGGTCGCCCTGGCGGCCGCCATGGTGGCCATCGCCGCGCCCAGCCTGCGCCCCGAACTCCGCGCCCAACTCGTCACCCTGTTCCCCGACCTCTCCCAGGAGACGGTTGATTTCCTGACCGGTCAGGACACCGGACGCCTGGAAATCACTTATGATGGCCTTGACCAGCGCATCGCCCAGTTGACCGAGACCCTGGCGCGGCTGGACGGCATGGAGGCGCTCACCCCCGACCAGATGCGCGACCTTCTCGTGGGCGAGACACTCGGCGTCCGCCTCCAGGCCCTCGAAGCCGGGGGCGCGGACACCGCCGCCCAGATGCAAGCCCTGTCGGCGCGCCTGACCAAGGCCGAGCGGGACCAGGCGCAGGCCGCCGAGCGCATGGACACCTTGGAGATCGCCCTCGCCAATCGAGCCGAGGATATCACGGCGACCCTGGGCGACCGCATCGGCGCCGTGCGGACCGCCTTGGGCCAGGTGAACGCCATGGTGACGGACTCCGTCACGGCCCTGGGTGAAACGGTCACCGTCCTTGAGGCGCGCGTCGCGGCCCTGGCCACGGATCTGCGAGCGCGCGAGACCGCCGACGCCGAGCAAACCGGCGCGCTGGCCGCCGTGTCCTCCCGCTTTGAGGATGTTCAGCCGGTGTTGAATGCTTTGCGCGACTCACTGGACACGCTATCATCCCGGCTGGAGTCCGTGGACCAGCAAGACGCGGTCCTCGCCGACGATCTGGCCACCCTTGAGGGGGTTGTCGCCACGCTGGCCGACGACCTGGCCACCCTGGACGGCATGGTCATGGCCCTGGACACCACCACCCAGGCCATTGACGAGGGCCTCGCCGCCAACCGTCAGGCCGCCGACGCCGTCATGATGCTGTTGCAGGACCTGACCGACGTTGTCGGCGCCACCCAGGAGCGGCGGGCACACGCCGAGAATCCGTTGCTCGGCCTGGCGGTGCTGCGCCGGGCGCTGAACGACAACCTCCCCTACCCGGCCGCCTGGTCGCTGGCGCGCGTCCTGCTGCACGCCAGCCCGGCTGCCACCGACGACCTGTTGCAGGTGCTGGACAAGAACGCGGCCACCGGTGTGCGCACCTTGGTCGACCTGCGTCGGGACTTTCGCTTCATCGCCACACAGGCCAGCACGCCGATCGTGCCCGACGCGGACTGGACGGACAGCGTCACATCCTGGTGGGACTATCTCTTCGGGGTCGAGGGCTCGCCCTTGGCGGAGCCGGCCGGACGGCAACGGGCCATGGTCGACTCCATCGATGGCGCCCTGGAAGCCGGGCGCCTGGACTTAGCCATCGAGGAAGCGGTGATGCTGTCCACCCGCACCGAAAGCGTGCTGCTGTCGGGCTGGATCGCCGACGCCCGGCAACGCCAGGCGGTGGAGACAGCCTTCGCCGCCCTGGAGCAAGGCGTCCTGGAAGGCGCGGGCGCCAGCGCCGGGACACGTTGACAGACCGGTCCGTTGAGGATGGGCGACACCCATTGATCCGATCCGGCGCCACACCGGCCATCGGAGACGGCACACGGCGCGCATAAGGCGAACGGAAGGATAAGGGGGCATGGCTGGAGGCTTGGTCATCCTGATGCTTCCGCTGGCTCTGTTCGGGTTGCAGAGGCGGCTGTCGTCCTTGCGGGCGCTGCGGCCGGTGACCGGGGACCCGCCCCTGCGCCGGGCGCTGTGGATCGCGCCAGCCCTGCTGGCGGTGGGTCACGTGCTGGCCGTGCCGTCCATAGGCGACACCCTGTCCCTGGGTGGCGTGCTTGACGTGAATGGCCCCTGGGCCCTTTCGGCGTGGGAGATCCTGGGCCAAAGGCTGGACCCGCGTCTGTACATCGCGGCCTGGACCGGGACCACCCAAGCCATGCCGACGGCGGCACAGGTGCCGATGCTCGCGGGCGTGGCGTTGTTTTGTGCCGTGACCGTCACCCTGTTGGCCGGCCATGGCCTCCTGACTGGGGGACGGCTTCTCCTGGCCATGGGCCTGGTGACGATCACGAGGGTCTTCCTGATCGTCACCGGAATCGTGTTAACGCTGTACACAGTGCACTTGCTAAACTTTTGGCTTCTGGCCGTGGCCATTGTTGTGATTCAGGTCCTGCGATCCCGTGGCTGGTCCGGATGGATCGGCAACCAGCCAAGGACCGCTCTGCCCGCACCGGCGCGGCCGCGAGCGACACCCACCCCCCGAGGCCGGTCCTGACGGGGCTGTTTGCACCAATCAGAATGAACGGGAGCGTGAGATGGTCGAGAGCAAGGAAGCGAAAACGGAGACGTCGCCCTCGGTGGAGACCGCCACGGACTCCGGACCGGCGACAAGCGCCAAGGCCGCGGCCAACGGACCGGGCGCGGGCGCCGCGACCAAGACCAACGGAAACGGGGCATCCCGGGCGGCGCAACCGGTTCTGGTGCGCAAGCAGTCGAGCGCCACCGGCATGATCGGCATGGTCCTCGGCGCGCTGGCCCTGGTCGCGGCGCTGGGTTACCCCATGTGGACGCCGTTCCTTTATGGACCCGCCATCGGCGGCGGACCCATTCCCGGCGATCGCGGGGACTGGTTGACGGCACCGCGCGTGAAAGCCCTGCTCGACGCCGAGGTGGCCACACTGACCCGCCGCCTCGACGACGTGACGCGTGCGCAATCCGGGCTGAGCGACACGCTGGATATGGCCCGCCTGCCGGCCATCCTGATGATCTCCAGCCGCTTGCAGCACCTGCTGGTCACCGATCAACCCTATGACCGCGACCTGCGGCTGTTCCGCATGGTGGCAGGCGACGGCGACCGCGCCGCCGGCATCCTCGCGGCGCTGTCCGACCACGCCGAAACCGGCGTTCCGACCCGCAAGGACCTCGCCGATGCCTTCGGCTCCGTCGTCTACGCCATTATCCTGGCCGAGCAGCGCCCGGAACCGTTCTACAGCAGCGCGGCCGCGGTGCAGATGGAACAGACGATCGCCGGAATCGCGGCCACCATCGCCCGGCTGCGTTGGAGTCTCCAGGGCGTGCCGGACGGCGACGACAACGCATCGGTGGCCATCCGCGCCGAGAGCATGGTGTCCAAGGGAGACCTGATCGAGGCCGTCGCCGAGCTTGATAGCCTGTCTTCGGAAGCGGCGACGCTGGCCGCCGACTGGGTATCAGCTGTCAAGGCACGCATGGCGATGGAACAAGCCGCCCAGGATCTGGAAGCCTTCGTGATCGGTTTGGCCGCGCGCATGACCTGACCGCTCGCGAAGACGAGGACGTTTTCGGCGACACCCAATACATTTTCCTTTGGCCATACCTCTCTTGAGGTACCGCGTAGGGTGCGCTCGACCGCCTCGACAGAGGTGGGCAGCGCACCACCTTGCGGTGGAATGGTGCCGGTGGAATGGTGCACTACGCCCCCGCCGTTTCCCGTCGGGGAAACGGCACGAACCAAAGTCACCGTCTTCCCGAAGGGAAGTGGCAACACCCACACTTTGTTCGCCTTGCAATCAAGGCGGGCGGGAACGTGAGCGCACCCTACAAGAGAATACGATCGTCAAGATCACAGGCCGTTGGTATCGGTGGCCACCAAAGACTCTCTAGAGCAAATCCCGAGCGATCCGAACCGGATCGCGCGGGATTTGCTTGTCTCTAATTGCGATGGGCGTCAAGCAACACCTTGTCCAACTCCCGTGCCACGCGGCGGACATCGTCCCAGGCCTTGCCACCCATCATCAACCCGGCCGGTGACAGACCGTGATAAGAAGCCTCCTGGAAGGCCGCGCGGTCACTCACCCTCGCCTTCAGGGGATTGAGCCCCAGGGCCTCCAGTTGCTTGGCCATGTGCCGTTCCACCAGCGTCCGCCGCGAGCGGTTGACCAGCGTGCGAAAGGCGATGGTCCGGCCGGTCAGGTCGGCGGCGCTCTTCACCACCTGGTGCATGCGGACCGCTTCATACAGGCTGGCCTCGTCGGACAGCACCGGCGTCAGCACAAGGTCAGACACCCCGACCGCGAAGATCATAGCCTGATTGCTGAACCCGGCGGTGTCGATGATCACGGTATCGACCGATGCCGCGAGATCACGCACCATGGGTACGATTTCGTGCTCCTGTGTGCAGGGACGCACCGTCACGTCAGCGAAGACGGAGCTTTTGCCCAGCCAGCGCGTGATCGATTGGTTGGGGTCCGTGTCAAGCACCGCCAGCGCCTGCCCGGCGCGCCGCCACCAATCTAACAGAGCGACGGCTATGGTGGTTTTGCCGGTGCCACCCTTGCTTGTAGCCAGTGCCAGGACCCGGGTCACACCGCGCCTCCCTGCGTCAATGCGCCGCCCCACGCGGGCGTCGGCCGCAGGTGCACTGTATGGGACCGTGAAGGGCGCTGGCAATGCTAAGGCGCCCGCGTATTACGGGATGAACGCGCTGCTCATTTCCTCTGGCACCGATCTTCGAGAGCAGTACAATGGCATGTGCATACGTACGCCCGTGATAGCGTTTCGTATTCTTGACTGGAGGGCCGCCGGATCATGGACCTGACCACCCTCGCCGCCACCGGTCTCATCGCCGT